>JAZNGD010000046.1:0-17376 GCA_045576255.1 Candidatus Enterousia sp. | reverse complement strand
TATGGAATACCGACGGTACAAGTACCGGGAATTTTCCAAATTGGTCTGAATATTATGATTTACCGTCTGCACCCGATGAAAATGGCGTTGTAAAAATCCGTCCAAACTGGAAAACTTTTGAACTGAAATGTAATCCTGGGTATTTTGTTACCGCACTAAAAAACATTGGATCTGGCCACTGTACCATCTGTACCAGTGGATATTATTGTCCTGGGTTTGATGAATTCAAAGCAGTTGGCGAACTGTACGGCCGAACATCTTGCCCAGCTAATTCCAGCAGCGGCCCCGGCCAAGCCGTATGTACTTGTGACATCGGGTACACAGCGGACGGTCAAGCGACCACAACAACCGCCGATTGTGTTTTTACACCCGAATTTACAATCAAAACGATTGATATGGCGGCAAGCACAACGTTCAGTTTCGATATCCGCGCGGCAGGTAATTACACAATTGATTGGGGTGACGGTAATATTCAGAAAATTGAAAAGACAGATACAACTGTCACAACATATACGCATACTTATGCAAACGGTGGTGTTTACACAATCGGTATGGCTGGTGATGCGACGGCTTACAATGAAAATATTGTTGCGATAAGTTTCAAAGGCAACACAAACATTGCAGAACTGGGCGGCAGTTTGGGTGCAATCTTTGGTGGTACTGCACAGAGTTCTATGTTTAACGAGACATTCAGCAGTTGTACAAACCTGACTACAATCCCAGGAACATTATTTAATGGCATCACTGGTGCGGCACCGGGTATGTTCCATAAAACATTCGAGTATACGGATTTGGTTAAAGTTCCACAGGGGTTATTTGATGGCGTAACCCATGCAGCACAAAACTTATTCAACCAAACATTTCGTGGCTGTTATAATTTGCAAACTGTGCCGTCCGGTTTGTTCAGTAATGTTTCTGGTGCGGGGGATATGGCATTTGCTTACACTTTTTCAGGATGTCACAAATTAAATTCAAATCTTGAAGGTATGTTCAGCAGCGTGACTGCTACAGCGACTAGAATGTTCGAGGGAACATTTGGCGGTTGTGCAAACCTGACCACAATCCCAGTTGATTTGTTCGCAAATGTCAAGGGTAAACCAGGAACGGATGCATTCCGGTATTTATTCAATGGCGCAACAAATATCACAAAGTTTGTTGATGCGGATGGGAATGAAGTATCGACATATATTCCAGAACAATTCTTTAGTGGAATGGGTGTCGCAAATGCAAACGCATTTACAAGCGCGTTTGCAGGCACGGGTTTGGCAGAGGTTTGCCCAGATGGTACAATAAATGCAAATCCATATTATGCAACTGCGATTGCGCCAAAGGTTGTTTGTGAACCATTTACGCCAGAATTTACAATCACAACGATTGAAGATATGGCAGACAAAACATTCAGCTTTACAATCAGCGCGGCAGGTAATTACACAATTGATTGGGGTGATGGTTCCAGCCAGAAAATTGAAAAGACAGATACAGTTCCCACAAAATATACGCACACTTATGCAACAGCTGATGCTTACACAATCGGTATGGCTGGTGATGCGACGGCTTACAATGAAAATTTTGCTGCGATAAGTTTCATGAATAATACATATGTCGCAGAATTGGGCGGCAGCTTGGGTGCAATCTTTGGTGGCACTGCACAGCTATATATGTTCCTGAGTACATTCCAAAATTGTACGAACCTGACCACAATTCCAGAAACTTTGTTTGATGGTGTGACGGGCGCGGCTGATGGTATGTTTAGCGGTACATTCAATGGTTGTACATCATTAACAGAAATCCCAAGTACATTGTTCAGTGGTATTTCGGGGGCGGCAGCTGATATGTTCTATTCCACATTCCAGGGCTGTACATCATTACAATCAATCCCATCTGGTTTGTTCAGTGGTGTGACTGGCGCGGCGGATAGGATGTTCTTTTCCACATTCAGTGACTGTACATCATTGCAATCAATCCCAGATACGTTGTTCAGTGGTGTTGATGATGCAGCAAATCATATGTTCCGTAGCACGTTCGCAAACTGTACATCATTGCAATCAATCCCATCTGGTTTGTTCAGTGGTATTTCGGGTGTAGCGGATTATATGTTTAACTTCGCATTCAAAGGTTGTACATCTTTGCAATCAATCCCAGTTGATTTGTTTAAAAATGTCACAGGTGAACCAGGAGCGTATGCGTTCATCAATTTGTTCGGTAGCGCAACAAATATCACAAAGTTTGTAGATGCGGATGGCAATGAAGTATCTACATATGTTCCAGAACAGTTCTTTGGCGGAATGAGTGGCACAAATGCGGATACGTTTACAAGCGCGTTTGGAGGCACAGGTTTGGCAGAGGTTTGCCCAGATGGTACAATTAATATCAATCCTTATTATGCAGATGCAATCGCACCAAAGGTTGTGTGTGAACCATTTACGCCTGAATTTACAATCACAACGATTGAAGATATGGCAGATAAAACATTCAGCTTTACAATCAACGCAGCAGGTTCGTACACAATTGATTGGGGTGATGGCACAGCGACTACGATTTATACAGCAACAACCCCAGGTACAATTACGCATACTTATGCAGCTGCAAAAACAGGCGGATATACAATCGGTATTGCTGGTGATGCGACGGCTTACAATGCGACCAATGCTGCGATAAGTTTCAGAGATAATACATATGTCGCAGAATTGGGCGGCAGTTTGGGTGCAATCTTTGGTGGCACTGCACAGCCATATATGTTCCAGAATACATTCCAAAGTTGTACGAACCTGACCACAATTCCAGAAACTTTGTTCAGTGGCATTTCTGGCGCGGCGGATTATATGTTTTATGGCACATTCAGTGGCTGTACATCATTGCAATCAATCCCAGATACATTGTTCAGTGGCGTTTCGGGCGCGGCGAATTATATGTTTAGCTATACATTCTATGGCTGTACATCGTTGCAATCAATCCCATCTGACTTATTCAGTGGTGTGACGGGCGCGGCGGATTATATGTTTAGCAGTACATTCCTGGATTGTACATCATTGCAATCAATCCCGTCTGGTTTATTCAGTGGTGTTGATGGTGCGGCTGATGGTATGTTTAGCGGTACATTCAATGGTTGTACATCATTAACAGAAATCCCAAGTACATTATTCAGTGGTATTTCGGGCGCGGCTGAAGGTATGTTTTTTTCCACGTTCAGAGGCTGTACATCATTACAATCAATCCCAGATACGTTGTTCAGTGGTGTTTCTGGCACGGCGGATTATATGTTGTTTTATGCCACATTCTATGGCTGTACATCATTGCAATCAATCCCATCTAGTTTATTCAGTGGTGTGACTGGCGCGGCGAAGAGTGTGTTTTATGCCACATTCTATGACTGTACATCATTAACGTCTATACCAGTTGATTTGTTCGCAAATGTCAAGGGCAAACCAGGAACGGATGCATTCAGAATTTTGTTCGGTGGCGCAACAAATATTACAAATTTTGTTGATGCGGATGGTAATGAAATATCGACATATGTTCCAGAACAGTTCTTTGGCGGAATGGCTGGTACAAATGCGGATGCGTTTACAGCCGCGTTCAGAAACACAGGTTTGGCAGAGGTTTGCCCAGATGGTTATGTAAACGCAAATCTGTATTATGCAGACGCAATCGCACCAAAGGTTGTTTGTATCCCAGCCCCAGAATTTACAATCACAACGATTGATATGGAACCAAACACAACGTTCGGCTTTAATCTGACGGCGGCAGGTTCGTATGTAATCGACTATGGCGATGGAAATATCGAAAACATAGCCAAAGACACAGTGGAATACGAAGAAATTTCGCATACGTATACAGACGGTGGGGTTCATACAATCGGCATCACAGGTCAAGCAACCCAATATTCTGACAATGAATGGCTGGCAGCTGTTTCGTTTGCTTGGAACGAATATGTCGCAAGTATTTCAGGCAGTTTGGGCGCAATATTTGGCACATTGGATAATGGCGACAATCCACGCTTTGTTGACACGTTCAGTGGCACCAAAATAACCAATGTACCAGCAGAATTGTTTGATGGTATTACCGGTACAACTAATAACATGTTTGGTTATACGTTCTATAACTGTAAAGATTTGCAGACGGTTCACAAAGATTTGTTTGCCAATGTGACGAAACCTGCCCCAGGATTGTTCAGTGGAACTTTCAGTGATTCTGGATTGGTTGAAGTGCCAATCGAATTGTTCAAAAATCTTGGCGGCACAGCAGACAGCATGTTCAGCTATACATTCGGCAATTGCGCGAATCTGGAAGTGCTGCCTGTCGGATTGTTTGACAGTGTGACAGAACCTGCCCCAGGATTGTTCAATGGCACTTTCAGCGGTTCCGGGTTGAAAGAAATACAATCGGGTGTCTTTGATAATTTAACCGGTATTGCAGATCACTTGTTTAGTTATACGTTTAGTAATTGCAGCAAACTTATAGGTTTGCCAAATGCGTTGTTTAAAAACATAACCGGCGCCGCAAGTGGGGTCTTTAACGGCACTTTCAGTGGTTCTGGATTGGTCGAAATACCCAGTGATTTGTTCAGCGGAATAACAGAAGCAATAAACGGTATATTTACCCAGACTTTCGCTTATTGTACTGATTTGGAAAGCGTGCCTGTTAATCTGTTCGCAAATATTGCTGGCACACCAAACGACTGGGCGTTTTCAATGATGTTCTATGGGGACACAAACCTGTCAACAATCGTTTTGGAAAATGGTATTACACACGTTGATTATGTGCCACGTTATTTCTTTGGAAATATGACTATCCCAAAACAAAATGTGTTCTATCAAATGTTCGACGAAACCCAGCTGGCAACACAATGCCCACGTGGATTTATTACCGATAAACAATTGACAGAATACTTGAATTACAAGGCCGTTTGTGCACCTGCCCCAGAACCAGAAATAATAATCAAAACAGTTGAAATGCTGCCTGGGGACACGTTTACGTTTCATATCAACGCACCTGGTAATTATGTTGTCGACTGGGGTGAAGGCCCAGCAATGGAATACACCCATTTGGATGAATTTTCGCACACTTATTTGAAAGGCGGAACATTTGAAATTGGTATATCTGGTCAGCAAACATCGCGTATGGGGCCACAAAACGCGCCTTTGCCTGTAATCAGTTTCCAAGATAATAACTTTGTAAAAGATGTTCACGGCAGTTTCAGCGCAATCTTTGACCAGATTGAAGACTATATGTTCTATGAAACGTTTAATTATTGTCGCGAATTAACAAACGTTGATGAAAATTTATTCCAAGGTATCAACAGTGCAACAAAGGGTATGTTCGAAAGAACTTTTGCCAGTTGCTATAAATTAAAAGAAATTCCCAAAGGGCTGTTTAGCAATGTGTCTGGCGCAGCAAATGATATGTTCCGACAGACATTTATGGACTGTTATGCTTTGACCGACGTACCAACAGGATTGTTTGACGGAATTAATGGCGCAGCAAGTCGCTTGTTTGACGGAACGTTCAGTTTTTGCAAAGGGTTAAATTCTTTGCCAATCAACTTGTTTGCTAATGTTAGTGGTGCAGCTGACTTTTTATTCCATCAAACCTTTATGCAATGCGAAAACTTGCAAAATATTCCAAATGGATTATTCAACGGCGTTAATGGCGCAGCCCGAGATATGTTTAACTATACATTTGGCGGATGTCGCAATATCACCAGTATTCCAACAGGTTTATTTGACGGCGTCAAAGGCACTGCACCTTTCATCTTTCAAGGAACATTTTCGGATTGTGAAAAACTGACTGAAATACCTGATGATTTGTTTGCAGGAATCACAAGCGCATCAGAATTTATGTTCGCAGGCACGTTCTATAATTGCAGCAGTATTGAAAAATTACCAAATGGATTATTTAAAAATATTTCTGGCAAACCTGGCGAAATGACTTTCAGCAGTACTTTCAACAGCTGTTTAAATATGCGCGGATATATTCCTGTTGATACTTTTGCAAATCTGGACGCTTCGGATTACGTTTCTGGACCAATGTGGGGCATTTTTGAAAACACAGGATTAGATACAATTTGCCCGGCTGGAACATATCAATATATAACCGGATTTGAAATCGATTGGTCAGATAAAGTGTCTTGTGCACAATGTCCTTATGACGGATTAAGCATACCAGGCGAAACAGATAGTATCGCAAAATGCTTTAAAGAATCTGAATGCAATAGCCCCGCAGGATTTGGGACAATGCGTTATTACTATAATGAATTAACAGATTCTTATGATACGCCAACCGAATGTCGTTTTACGCAATGTAATGATGGGTATTATATGCTTGATGGTGTATGTACGGACTGCCCTGCTGGTTCATATTGCACTGATGATGATATATATTCTTGCCCAGATGGATATACTTCTGATATGCGTCAAGACGAACAAACAGATTGCTATAAAAACTGCAAAGAATTAGATATATTGAACGGAACCGCTTTGCCAGTTAACAGTATAGAAATCTGGCCAAACGACTGTGAATACCAAGACTGTATATCAACCAGCAACAATGTTGGTACAGTTGTCGAAACAAAAGATGGATTAATATGTCGCGAATACGATTGTCTATATAACCAAAAAATGATTAATGGTGTTTGTCGTCCTTGTGATGCAGAACACGCAATTGAATATGATGAAAACGCATTTGAAAATTGCACAGTTAAAACATGCGAAGAAGGTTTTGAACCTTATTTGGATTCTTGTCGCCCATTGCAAGAGGCTTGCAGTGCGCCATACGCAACAAAAGCATATAAATACTGGGACAAAACATATGCATCATACGGTCCTTGTATAATTGAAGAATGCGAAGCTGGCCGACATATTGACGCAAATGCATGCGAATTAGACGTCAGCCCATGCGATATAAAAAATGGCACAGGCGAACGCGTGTGGAATGGAACTGAATGGCAAGAATGTCAAATTGTTCAATGCGAACATGGGTTTACGCCTGATGCAAATGGAACCGCATGTGAACGTTGTTATAACTATTTCGATGAAAATGGTGACGTTGCTGTCAGTGGGTATATATCAGAATGTGAAATCGCGTCATGTATGTATCAAGGCGAAAAGTATATATTAGAAAATAATGAATGTCGTTTGATTTGTACCAACACAACAGACGAAACCGGCAGCCGTTATTGGAATGAACGCACAAAAAAATGCGAACACGACTGTGCTGCTGGACATATGCCTTGGTAATGTGTTAGAATGTCACTATGACAAATTATGATGTTGTTATTATTGGTGCGGGCGCGTCCGGTCTGTGGGCAGGACGTATTGCACTGGGGCGCGGCAAACGTGTTGCGTTCTTGGAAATGGGGAAAAGGCCTGCTCGTAAAGTCGCAATTTCTGGTGGTGGTCACTGTAATATTACAAATGCCGACGCAAATTATATCAGGTATTTTGGTAAAAATCCCGACTTTGTACGCAGTGCATTAAGTGTACTTGCACCCAGCGACGTTTTGAATTGGGCGCGCATGCATAATTTGTCTTTCTATGAAAAAACGTCTGGTCGGTTTTTTTGCAAAAATGGCGCAAGTGCCGTCGTTGACGCATTGATGAACGATGTTCGTGGTGCTGATTTTTTCTGGGAAACAAATGTTTCAAACGTAAAAAAAGAAAATGACTTTTTTTTTACAGAAACAAACCGGGGTGTCTTTAAATCAAACGCCGTTATTGTTGCGACTGGCGGAACTTCATTCGAAAGCACGGGTGTTTCTGACACAGGTTTTAAAATTGCAAAAAGTTTTGGACATAAAATTATACCTGTGCGCCCTGCTTTGTGTGCATTGGCTTTTAAATATTTTCCATCAGAATTTTCCGGAATATCCGTCCCAGCAAAAATAAAAATTGGTTCCGACACAATTGTTGATGATTTATTATTTACACATTTTGGGATTGGGGGACCTGCAACATATCGCGCCAGTGTACGCGACATCAAGGACGGAATATATATAAATATCGTACCAGATATAGATTTGCTTAAAGTACTTGGCGACGCCAAACATTTAAATGGGCGAAAAAAACTAAGTACGACACTTGCCGATTTTTTACCTGTTCGTATCGCAAAATGGGCCGCAGGTGAAAACGATAAAAATATTGCAGATTTAAATAAAGAAACAATCAATACCGTTGTAAAGCAAGTTCAAAATATCTTTATTCCAATCGAAAATATAAAATACCACAGTTTAATATCGGCAGAAGTTATACGCGGTGGCATTGATACGCACGATATATCTTCAAAAACAATGGAATCAAAAATATGTCGCGGTTTATTCTTTGCAGGCGAAGTTATTGATATAGCTGGCGATTTGGGTGGTTTTAACTTACATTGGGCATGGGCCAGCGGACAAGCCGCCGGCACACACGCGTAAAAATTAAAGTGAATCAAGTTCTATGACATTATCTATGTTTACAGACCGCACGAAATTCGCATCATGTGAAACCAATAATATTGCGCCACTATATTGATTTAATGCGTCTTCCAAAATAGATATACTTTTTATTTCTAAATTGTTTGTTGGTTCGTCCAAAATCAATAAGTCTGGTTGAATATCGCCGCCCAAGACAGTTGCCAATGTTGCCTTTAATAATTCGCCGCCAGACAGTGTTCTTACAATCTGTTTCGACGCATCACCACGAAAACCAAAATTTGCCGCAATCGCATGTGCCTTGTGTTTAAGACAACCTGATAATTCAATTATGTTATCTAGAATTGTTTTGTCTTTATTTAACAAAGACAAATCTTGGTTTATATAAGCAATCTTGCCGTATGTTTTTACGGTTCCTTGGCTTGGTTTCAGCATACCACAAATTATTTTTAACAAGGTGGACTTGCCGCTGCCATTCCGACCTGTTAAATGTATTCGTGATTTGCCGTACATTGTAAAATTGAAATTATCAAATATGTTTTTTGTGCCATACGCAAAAGACACATTAGAAACACTTACCAATTCTTTGCTGTAAAATGCTTTTTGCGGAACCGGAATTTTTATAGTTTCGTTACGCAATTGTTCGGACAACGATTTTTGAAGACTTATTTGTTTGTCTAATTTTTTTTGAACAATAGCACGCTTTTTGGCTTCGGTTTCTTGCGATTTGCCTTTCAGCATATTGGCTTCCAGTCTGCTGCGGCGCGAATTATTTCTTTCTTTTTGCTGTTTAACTTCATGATGCTGACGCGTATTTTGCGCAACCATCAACGTTCCCGTCAAACGAGCTATCTCTTTGGTACAGTCTGTGTATTTGGATTCCAAAAGGTCTTGTTCGGACTTTTTTTGAGAAATGTAAAAGTCATAATTTCCACCATAAACACGAATTTTTCCCTTTGACAACTCGACAATCTTGTCCATATGTTGCAACAGTTCTCGGTCGTGCGAAACGATTACCGCACCAAATGGGTACGCAGACAAAGTGTCTATAAATTTTATCTTGGCATAATGGTCCAGATTATTTGTCGGCTCGTCTAACAATAAAATTTCTGCGTTGCTGTCAAATGCGCGCATCAATTCGAACATTTGCTGTTCACCACCACTTTTAGAATCCAAAGCGTTTATTTGATTCAACATAAACACACTGGCGTTAATGCCGACAGTCCCAGAATCTGGTGTTAAAATGCCGGCTAATAATTTTAACAAAGTTGTCTTGCCTGATCCGTTGTCGCCAACAATTGCTACTTTATCCGTATCATTAAAGATAACAGAAATACCGTCCAGCAAAACGCTGTCCACGTCATACCCAAAAGAAACATTAGAAACTGATATAAAATTCATAACAAAAACCCGCTAATATTGTTGTTAAACACAGTGCATTTTTTATGCACGACATTCTGAAAAAACAATATTAAATACTCATTGGTTTTTGCCTTGGGTTGTGTTATACACTGTGTATTTTAGCAAAAAAAATTATAAAATCAATAAAATAGTTCTGGGGCGTTCTGGTTTGGGGTATCATTAACAGAACTTGACTTTTGTGTTTTTTGTGCTATTTTTGTGCAGAAAAATATAAAAAAAGGACTAGTTATGCCATTCGTAGAATTTACCAACGAATTTAATACAAAAATATCAATCAATACAGATTACATTATCGCAATTGGCGAAAAATGGACAGATCGTTCATATATAACAACAACCAAGTCCACAATTGAGTTGAATGAAGACTATCAGAAGGTTGTAAATACAATAAAACACGTCACGCAACAAAACAAGATACGATAAGCCCACAGGATTGATTTTATAAAGCACCCCATCGGGGTGTTTTTTATTACGTATTGTATCTATGCAAATCGACGTACGGCATCGTCCAAGCCCCGAACCCAGACAAGACAAATGAAATCTTGTCTGGGAAATTAAAAATCAACGTTAATGATTTGTTCCAGATTGCTCAAGAATGCTGTTTATAAATTGTTATTCAACAACATATTTTGTATTTGTCTTAGTCAATTGCAAAATACTTTCAAACTGATCCTTAGACAGCCGTGCGAATCCACGAGGAAACTCACCATAAAAAACTCCTGTGTCATATAACAGTTTTAAATTGACTTTCGGTGTTGGAAAAGAATATGCATATAAAAATTCTACAACGAATGGTTTGGTTTTTCTGTAATTCCATTGTTGTTCTAATTCTTCGTCTGAAAAAATCGTTCTGCGTTTACAACATTCTTTGAATTCTTCTAAAGTTCTTGGCTGATATACATTATTTACTATACCTATTGTTGTTATCACCCCTGTGTACATTGTTCCACACCGATAAAACACTACATTATCCCCAGTATGTAGATCTCTAAAAAAGGCTCGAGATATGTACACCTTTGTAATAGCATTTCTAAACGGTTTGTTTTCTTGAAAATCGTAAGGACTCTCATTTGTAAGAATAGAATCAGGAAATAATGAAGTATGGTATTCTTGATATATTGAACAAAAATATGTATCAGAATACCGGCTAAAATAAGGGAATGTTTTAGATGGTTTGTCGCGGCAAAAAACGTGTTTCATATCACGGACATAAACACCTTCGCCGTTCTTTTTTGAACCCCAACGATAAAACCCAAAATCTTGCAATTGTTTTACTAAAGCTTGTTTGGGCAAATCGTTTATATCAGAATCAAATATGGTTACATAAATTTCATCTACATTCATGTTAATAGCATTATCAAACACTATTTTTAAAAACCTTTCGCCAAGCTTTAATCCGTTCATAGCTACTTTGAATGTCCCGATTTTTAACCGTCTTTTGGGTGGCAATATTGGAACTATATTTGAATAGTTCTCGTCTTCATTTTCTTGTTTCAAATATAGAAAAGCTTTTAAATCATTACCTAGGTAACACACATATGCATCTTCTTGTGATTTTTTGTTTAACCAAGCATCAAAACCTTCATAACTTTCGCGCAAACTGTCAAAAAATTTATCTCTGACATTTATCTCGCCAATTTTCTTTTTCTTTACAGCCAACACAGTATAATCTATCAAAGTTGGATGTTCGGATAACATCTTTTCTGAAAAACTTTCTATTGAAAAGACTTTATCAGCTATTCCTAGATATCGTGCTTTTTTGTATAATCCACGATCCTCTGTTATTAAAACATCAACCCTTCCGCAATATAGTTCGTTTAAAATATGTGTATCATTCTGAGAATTAATATCCTTGTCTGATTTTAGTAAGTTGGATACTTGTTCTGCTAGTGGTGCCAGAGCAGTTAGTTTATTATAGGAACCTAGTTTTGATAAAATTACTTCCCTTTTTTCTACAGCTCCATATTGTGCAATTTCTTGTTCCGATATAGGATGAATATATTTATCATAATGCAATTTGTCTAACCAATTGAACAAATCCGGAGTGTTCGGATTCAAGATGCGATCCGTTTCTCTATATATAATGATATTTGTATCAAGCAATACCTTTGGCATGTAAATAAAATCCCACTACAGGTAATATTTAGTCAAAAGCACGCAAAAATCAAGGTATAAAATAATTTCTATCTAGACAAATACACAAAAGATTGTGGGGCCACAGAAACACCAAAAGAACTTAACGTTCTTGGTTTTTTATATTTTTTTACATTTCCCAATTTATAAGCTACGGATTTCGAACGACCAGAATAGTAAGAATCATAAAAATCTTTAGAAACACCGGCTTTTTTCATTGTTTTTCTCCAAACTGCTGCAGGTGTATCTTCTATAATTTCAATAATATCAGCTTCGCCAATCACTTTCATAACAGGCGAAGTGCAATAAATTACCATCTTGTTTGCATCAGATTTACAACGATTTTTACGAAATTCAAATTCTTTTTCACCAGAGAAAATTTTTTCCACATATTCTGGGTTGATAGACAAAAGCACCCTACACATAATTCTCTCCATTATTTTTGTTCAAATAATTATACCACAAAAAGACATTTTTTTCCACCGCTTTTTATGTGCAACTGGCATCAGATTTTTGGGCAAAGTATATAAGGTGTATGAAATTGGGAGACTTGGATGCAACTAGCGATATATGCTGGTAATATCATCCACAAAAACTGCCGGAAACGGTGCAAAAAAGAACATCCCGTGGGATTACCACGGGATGTCTAATTTTTGTGGCGGAGTCGAAGGATTCCCTCGCCCCGCAGATGGCTGGGCTGTGGAGCATTCCTGACGGTTTGACGGCGTAATACTTATCAAACCTACTCATTGTCGAACCCACGCCACTATCGTGGCTTTACCGGGTTCGAACCCCAATTTCGGCACAAAAATAAAACGCCCATATCGGGCGTTTGATTTTTGTGGCGGAGTCGAAGGGATTGTCTGATTCCCATTTGCGCCACGTTGGCGCAATGGGCCCCTTTCGCTACGTAAGATTCAAACTTCGCCAAATGGCTCGTTTTCATCAACTGACGCCCCGAACCCGGCAATCACAGATTGCGAACTGTTCGTCCACACTGCTACACCAACACAAAAATAAAACGCCCATATCGGGCGTTTGATTTTTGTGGCGGAGTCGAAGGGATTCGAACCCTTGATACGGTTGCCCGTATACCACATTTCCAATGTGGCGCACTAGACCAACTATGCGACGACTCCTGATACTTTATTCTTCGTCAGATGATTCTTCCGCTGCTTCAACAGCTTCTTCGGCGGATTCAACAGGTATTTCATCAGACGACAAAGATGCTTCTAATTCCGCATCAATTTCGCGCAACAAGGGATCTTCACTGCCAATTTCCAATGATTCTTCATCTGTTGCAGATGGGGCTTCTTTGTAAGATTGTACAAATTCATGACGCACTGCATCGACATCTAATTTACCGCTGGCGATTTCACGCAATGCAACAACTGTTAATTTGTCGTCATTTTTTTCAACCACCGATTCCGCGCCACCATTTAAATCGCGAACGCGCTGAGATGCCAACATCCCCAATTCATATCGACTTTCTACGTATGGTAATGTATCAGAATTTGTTGTACGTGCCATTTGTTAATTCCTTTGTTGAAATCGTTTTTCGTCAGGTTATAATGCCTTATGGACGGTCAAAATGCAAGAAGAAAATAAAAAAAACAATATTAAAACAATTTCTTTCGGTTGCAGGCTGAATGCGCTGGAATCTGAAAAGATAAAAAATATGCTGAACCCTGTGCTGAAAGGCGCAATCGTCGTCAACACGTGCGCAGTCACCGCAGAAGCCGAAAGACAATCAGGACAAGCGGTTCGACGTATTGTTCGCGACAACCCAAACGTTCCTGTTTTTGTGACAGGGTGCGCCGCGACACGCAACCCAGATCTGTTTTCCAATATAAAAAACGTAAACGTCATCAGCAATTTTAATAAAATGTCGCCGAATTCATATCTGAACAAAAGCACAGCTGACCTGCCCTATGACATTCAAATCAATCTTAATGCTGACGCACCTATGTCTAAACAATTTATCCAAATTCAAAATGGGTGCAATCACAGATGTGCATACTGTATAACCCGTGCGTTGCGTGGGCCATCTGTATCTTTTGAATACGACCAAATATTAAACGATGTAAAATCTGCAACAAACAACGGATTTTACGAGATTGTCTTAACAGGCATTGATATTGCTTCTTATGTCCGACACGACGGCGATAAAGTGTTTTTGTTATCAGATTTGTGCAAAAAATTATTGGCAGACGTTCCAGAAATTCGCCGATTACGCCTGTCTTCGGTCGATCCTGGGGTGCCAGACATTGAAAAAATAATAGATTTAATTCTGCAAGAAGACCGAATGATGCCACATATGCATTTTTCTATGCAATCCGGATCAAATACGATTTTACGTTCTATGGAACGCAGACACACCAGTGAACGCGTTCGTGACTTGGTCGCACGTGCAAAAGGAATGATAACATTCAGTTGGGATATAATCTGTGGATTTCCAGGCGAAACAAACGAATTGTTTGACGAAACACTGAATTTGATTCACGAAACCAAGCCAATCAAAATTCACGCGTTTCCTTTTTCGCCCCGCCCTGGGACAGTGGCGGCCGAAATGCCAAATCAAATAGACCGCAGCATATCAAAACAACGCGTAAAAATAATAAATGAACAAGCCGAAAAATATCGCAAAGAATATATGCGTCAACAAATCGGTAAAACCGTTCAAGTTCTGGTCGAAGAAAACAATATCGCACGTGATGCACACGACATTACTGTAAAAATTGGTGGCGATAAAATTCCTGCCAAAACGATTTGTAATGTAAAAATTATCGATTTGTGTGGCGACACATTTGTCGGCAATTTGCAATAAAGAACGCCCATCAAGGGCGTTTTTTATTACCAAGGCAAATATCCATTACCACAATCGTGTACACATTCGGCGCGTTCTTCATCCCAATACCTGCGCCCTGTTTCATCGCGGTAATCGTCGCAAATCAGACGACATTCGTTATTTTCAAGAACGTATTTTTCGCCTTGGTACATACAGGTTGCAATTTCGCATTCCGAAACATATGAACTGACCGCCAGTTTGCCATCCAGTCCGAACATATTATTGCAACGACCGCATTGCTTCCAATTTTCGTTCGTCAAACGCGCATCGTTTGTATATCCAGGATTACAGTGCGTTGCGACACAGTCTTTCCAAACATTGCGTTTATCGTTCCAAACCTGTTCGCCAAAACCGTTTTCCAGCGCACACGTACGTACATTTGAAACACATGTATTTGCTTCGACGTGCATTTCCGGAACGCATTGAATTATCACACAGGCACCATACGATTTTAAACTGGAATCCCAAATTCGTTTTGCAGAAACCGCGTTTGGCGCATCGCAATCAATTTCATCTTGTTCGCATTTGTCGCCATTTGGATGAAAGCCCCATACACATCTTTCAACCTGACAGTTTCCGTTTCGGCTATAATCAAGCGCAAAGTCACGTGCACACGCCACGCATTTACCATCAATCATTTCGAATTCAGGTTTGCAATCAGTTGCCCAACAAACATCATTTATAATATCACAACCATTACCATTTTCGTCTTGGCCGCGACTGTATGTACACTGATTGCCGTACAGAACGTATGCCTGGTCACGGAACGCGACACCGCCTTCAACATCTTTTTGTGCTTCGCAATCAGCATAGCATTGTTCGATATTTTCAGACGCAGTATTTAATGTTGATGGATATTCTGGTGGGCAAGCCGTACATTCTGTTTGCAAATCTTGCGCCTGGGCCGCAGTCATATAAGTTCCATGTCCGCAAGGCATCCATATCGCATAAAGCGTCTTTGGTTCTGTATAATTCGCGTATTCTGATACCGGTGTCTGCGCTGATGGTTTTTCACCCCAACCGCCGAAAGTATACCCTGGGCGATATGCTTTTTCATCTGCATTAAACATTCTTGCGGTCACAGGCGTTGCAACTGTTCCATATTCCCAATAATCTGTTTCGATATTACCGTATCCCCCATTCAGATCATAGTACATAGGCACCTGTTTCTTTTGGCACGAAACATTTTTAAAGCCATCTTGTGCAGTTGGAACAAGTTTTGTCGAACCGTTATAATCGGCATCAACGCTGTATCCTTGGGCGCAAGTACAATAATCCAGATTTCCACCTTCGCTGAAAGAATTTTCTGGGCATTGGAACATACCATATTCTTGGTCAGCCGACACCCATGTATCCCAACCAGGGCAAGCATTGCCTGCACGACAAGGTGCGCATTGTTTGTTATATCCATAATATCCTGGGGTGCACTTCAAGTCCACAGTCGTCCAAACAGGATAAACATTTACAATCGTATTATTTTCGTCTGGCAAGTCACAATTTTCTGACCAAAGTGGACAAAAGTTTGTGCTGGTACCGTTTTTGTTATACGCTTTGAAATTTTCATTTAATTTCCAACCATCAGAAACTTTCAAAGCCCAACCAGAATCACCTAAACCTTCGGTTAAACGCAATTCGATTTCGCCGTATTCGGTAAATTCTGGCAAAGGCTGGTCGTATATTGCGACAATACCTTGTGGTAAAGACACAGAACCAGCGTTATCTGCATTATCATATTGGAACACCAATTCAAATGTGTTTGCGCTGTATTCTGGCTTTAAAGTGATACTTTCTGCAAAATCATACCGAACAGTTTCACCCATTTCGTATTTTTCGCCCAACATTGATTCTGGATAGACAACCCACCATCCATTCTGGGTATATCCTTGTTTTGAAATGGGGTCAGCAGAAAAGGTATACATATCACCATACGACGCACCATCCTGACGAACTACATTATCGTCTTCATCCAAATATTTGACCCAATAATCCGCCGTTTCGCATTTACCGGTATTATCGTCGAAATAATAACCAGTATTGCACATAATTGTCATTTCACAAACATCCGGAACAGCATCACATTCTTTTCCGTAATATTTTTTGCCAGATGTTGTGGTATTGACATATTCACACTCTGCATTATCAATACAAGGCGTTTCTGTACAATGCACAGAACATTCTGCATAACAATCATTAATGGAACCTGCCCCAGGGTCAGAATTATTGACTTCTGGTGGACAAGTTTCTTTGACGCCATTCAAGCAATAAGAACCTGCCGGGCAATCTGTGCATACGCCGTCTTGCATATAATAACCAGTTTTGCACATAATTGTCATTTCACAAACACCCGGAACAGCATTACATTCTTGTTCGTAATATTGTTTGCCAGATGTTGTGGTATTGACATATTCACACTCTGCATTATCAATACAAGGCGTTTCTGTACAATCCACAGAACATTCTGCATAACAATCATTAATGGAACCTGCCCCAGGGTCAGAATTATTGACTTCTGGTGGACAAGTTTCTTTGACGCCATTCAAGCAATAAGAACCTGCCGGGCAATCTG
>JAZNGD010000045.1:0-14344 GCA_045576255.1 Candidatus Enterousia sp. | reverse complement strand
CGCTGGGTTATATGATGATAAAAATGTTGGCAAAACGGGTGGCGCATATACTTCACTGTCGCGCGCATTGTCTGGCAATGCCGAAGATGCGGCCGCGTGGGACGCACAAAAAGCAGAAAGTGCAGAAAAAGTTAAAAAGGGCGCCACAGTTGGTGGTGTTGGTGCCGCAGGTGGTGCGATTGGAAATTTGGTGATTAATGGTGGTAAATAAAAATCCCCCGATTGGGGGATTTTTTTAATTTTCTGTATTTATGCCATTTTGGAAACTTTCTTGGCCAAACGCGAAATTTTACGTGCAGCGCGTTTCTTTGGCATAATTTTGCCAGCAGATTTCATAATTTTACTTTCTGCGTTGCGTGCAGCTGTTTCAGCAGCAGCTTTGTCCCCAGATGCAACAGCGACCAATACTTTCTTGGTTGCGGTTTTTACTGCACTGCGGCGTGCTGTGTTGATTGCGTTTTTCTTGGCCGAGACCAAAATTCTTTTTTCAGATGACTTATGATTTGCCACGTTATTTTCCTTTTATTTTCTAAATGTTTCTGGTATTTTATAAAAAACAAACATAAAATCAAGGAAAAATAACATGGAATATATTTTTGGCTTAATTATTTCTTATTTATTGGGGTCAATTCCAATGGGGTTGTTGCTTACCAGGCTGATGGGCAAGGGCGATTTGCGCAAGGTTGGCAGTGGTAATATTGGCGCAACAAATGTTATGCGTGTCGGTGGTTTGCGTATGGCTGGTCTGGTTTGGTTGCTGGATATGGCCAAGGCAATTGCCGCAGTTTTTGTTGGAAATTATATTGCAGGCGATGCGTTTGGGGCATGGTGTGGTTTTGCAGCAATTGTTGGACATTGTTATCCAGTGTGGTTGAAATTCAAAGGCGGCAAAGGTATTTCTTCTTTGTTTGGCGTGTTGTTGGCGGTCAGCCCGTTGTCTTTTATTGTTTGTGGAATTGAATGGTTGTTGGTTGCGTTGTCTACGGGGGTTTCTTCGTTGGGGGCGACGGTTGTATTTTGTTTAATTCCAATATTAGGCTTTGCAATCGGAATCAAAATTGGTTTTGCTTTTTTGGCGATTGGGTTGTTGTGTATGTGGCGGCACCGCGAAAACATTAAAAGATTGCGTGGCGGCAATGAATCCAAGATAGAATGGAAGTGGAAAAAATAAATATCAAGCAACAGGGAAATCCCTGTTGTTTTATTTGTGCTTTATTTTTTTACCTTTTTGTGGTATAATATAAAAAAGTAAAATTTATTGGGTAGAGAGTATGAAGTTTATTTTATCTTTATTTTTGTTTTGTGCGTTGGCGGATAATGCCTTGGCGGTAAGTGGTCGTGGGCGTGTTTCAATGGTCAGTCAAATGATGACCGCGCCGCGTGCGGTTGTGACAGAAGCCAAAGATACGGCTTCGAAAAGCAGTTTGGCAGTTACGCCAGAGATTATGTATCCTGCACCCAAAGTCGATTCGCGCGAAGACGAAAGGCAAGCGTGTTTGATTAATAACGTTGGTGTTGGTAATACATTTGTTTGGGCGTCCAGATACAGTAATACGGATAATTATTACATGATGCTGGAAGATACTGAAAATCCAGAAAACAACACTTGCTTTGTGCGTGTTGAATTAAAATCGCGCGATCCAAAGATTGATGTTTCTGATTTTGAGGCTAAATATTTTGAATTGGGTAGAAATATTAAATGTGCAGAGTGGGTTGAAGAAGAAGAACTTCGTCAAAGAATTTTAGATGCTAAAAAGTCTAAGCGCGCGTGGGCAACGGTCGGCGGTGCGGTTGGTGGCGCAGCTGTTGGTGTCGGCGCAATGGAATTGTTTGGTAATAAATTAATTGGTGGCAAGGTCGAAGGACAAAAAGACAAGAGTTTGACCGATGCGGATTTACAAATTGTTGCGTACAATAATATGTCGCCCACAGAGCAAGCTGATTTTAAAGACCAGGTCATGAAATTGAAAGAAAAATGTAAGGCTGTAAAAGAAGATGTTGATGGTGAAGAATGCGCCGAGTATGAAAGGGATTTTGAGGATATTTTGAGCGATATGTACGATATTGCGTGTAAACCATATGAACAGTTGTTTAAATTTTTTGAAAAAAATTAATAAAAAATCCGCAGTTGCGGATTTTTTGTTGGAGTTTGGTTCGAATTTTCGCCTATACTGATAATATGTCAGATATATTTGAAAGATTATTGTTGTTGCGTTTGCCGCGAATTGGGGCGGCGCGTTTTAATGAACTGGTCCAGCGGTTTGGGTCGGTGTATGATGCTGTTTTGTCGTTAAATGTCGATTCGGCGCATCGCGATTCGGTTTTGCGTGAAATGGATATGGCGCAGCGATTGGGTATTCATTATATATCTGATGACAGTGAATTTTATCCAGAAAATTTGCGTGCGGTAAAAAATCATCCGCCGGTTATATCTGTGCGCGGAAATTTGCACACATTAAAAAAGGCAATGGTATCAATTGTTGGTACGCGTCACGCAACCGCCGCAGGGATGAATATGATTGCAGATATTGCTGCGGCATTTGCGTCGCACAATACAGCGGTGGTGTCTGGGATGGCGATTGGTACGGATACGGCGGCGCATCGTGGTGCGTTGCGCGCGATGGGCGATTCGGTGACGGTTGCAGTGTTGGCAGGTGGGGTTGATTATATTTGGCCACTGGAAAACGAATCGTTATATTGGAATATTGTTGAACGCGGTTGTGTTATCAGTGAAATGCCTGTTGGGTTTGTGCCGTTGGCGACAAACTTTGTTCAGCGAAATCGTTGGGTTGCCGGGATGTCAGACAAACTAATCTTGGGCGAAGCTGATATGAAATCAGGTTCGATGACAACTGCGAATTTTGCGATTGGATACGGCCGTGATGTTTGGGCAATACCGTCGCATCCGGCGGATTTGCGCAGTGTTGGGCCGAATTCGCTGATTCGGTCTGGGGTTGCAAAGTTATGTATGGGTGTGTCTGATTTTTTTGAAACGGAAAAAAAGACAACCCCAAAAATTAAAAAAACAGAAAAAAACGATTCGGAAAATTTGCTGATTGATAAAATTGGTAATGTGCCTGTTTCAGAATCTGTATTGGCACAGGTTGTCAAAAAAACAGTTTCGGAAATCAAAAGCGAATTGGTTGTATTGGAATTACAAGGTTTAGTGCGAAAAGTTGATGGCGGATATGTTCGCGTGTGATTCTTTTCTTGTATAGACAGTGTATATACAAACCGCAGAAAACGGCCAAAAAAACGAATCGTTGTCAAAAAATAAATGTTAAAAAAATGTTTAATATTTTGTTGTAAACGGAAAATTATCTTTTAAATTATTTGACGTATCCAAAACAGATTGAGAAACAAAAAAATCAATCAAAGGCAGGGTAATAAAAATTATTTTGTTATCTTGTGAAAATAAAAATTGGTGCGGAAAACATTGTGGAATAACTGTGTTTCCCCACCGTGCGAGAGGGATGAAAAAGTAGGGCAATAAAAAGTCAAATGTTCCGAAAAGAACAAATGGCGTTTTTGTGCAGGTGGCTTTTACAACCAAATGCGCGATGGGCAGGAAACTCTTTTAGGGAAGGAAAGGAGAAAACGACATGCAGACACTGGCAACAAACCAAATGATAAACTTGGAATCTATCAAGGGGGCCATTGCCGCGAAAATTGATTCTGCCAGTTTTACTTCTTGGATTGCGCCATTGGGTTTTGAAGTTTTGGATAATGTGTTGGTTTTGACTGCACAAAATCAATTTTCAGCAGATTTTATCAGCAGTGTTCACAGTAATGTTTTGTCAGATGTGGCTGCGCAGTTTGGTTTGGGTTTGAATATTATTGTTCGTGGCGCAAGTACACATGTTGCAGCACCTGTTGCAAATGACAATCGTGTTCAGACATATACACCTGTGGCTGCGGTGCGTGAAAATACTGTTGCGTTCGATTCTTTCGTTTGCAGTGATGAAAACTTGTTTGTTTTGTCTGCCTGCAAAAAATTGGCAGCGGGGACTGTTCCTTTCTCTCCGCTGTTTATTTATGGTGTGTCCGGTTGTGGCAAGTCTTTATTGGCTGATTGTGTTGCGAATGCTGTTAACGGTCGTGTTGTAAAAATGACAGGCGCGCAGTTTGTTTCTGAATTTACACGCAGCTTGAAAGACCGTAATATTTTTGCTTTCAAAGATTTTTGTCGCAATTGTGATACGTTTATTTTAGACGATGTCCAAGCTTTGTCCGGCAAAAAGGCAACAACAGATGAATTTATGCAACTGATTGTTGATTTGCGTAATGCTGGCAAGAATATTGTTTTGACTGCAAATGCTGCGCCAAACAATTTGACTGGTTTTGATCGTCACGCCCAAGCATTGATGGCGTCTGGGTTGACTGCGGATGTTTGTGCACCAAACGCACATGTAAAATCTGTTATGTTGGCGCGTGCAGGTGTATGTGGTGATGTTGCAAATGCAATTTCTGCGCGCGTTGCAAACGACGGTCATATTGTTGCAGGTATTGCAACAAAAATAAAAGCGTATCGTGATTTGATGGGTACAGATGTTGATATGAACGTTGCGCAACGTTTGTTGTCTGATACGTTGCAACGCGCCAAGACACCAAATGAAATGGTTCGTAATATGTGCGAAAAGTTGGCTGTGTCATATGATGCAGTGTGTGGTTCTGGTCGCAGTCGTTCATTGGTTTTGGCGCGTCAAATTATGATGGTTGTTTTAAAGAATGTGACAGGTTTGTCTTTGACAGAAATTGGTAATTTTGTTGGTGGTCGCGATCATGCAAGTGTTTTGTATGCGATTCGTCAAATTGAAAAACAGCAGGCTGGGGATTTAGTATTGTCTGCACAAATTCAACAGTTGATTGCAGAATCTAAGTAAAAAATCCCGCCCTTGGCGGTTTTTTATATTTGGAAATATGTACGAATTGTGATAAAATCAAAGGGATAATATAAGATAGGATGGGATTTATGAAAAAGATTATTTGTGCATTGTTTATGTTGGGTGTATTTTCTGGGGCGTATGCTGCGCCAGAACCAACCCCGGCTTGCTATGAGTGGTTGGGGAACAATCAAAGTTTTTTAAGAATTTATTTTGATAATGGCGTGGGTGACAAGTTTCCAACAACGATAGATAGTAAAGACGAAAATTGTGAAGAAGAGCTGAAAAAAGAGTTAACAAAATATTTAAAAAGGGGTGATATTGGGTATTATATTTTAGGCGCGGCCAGTAAAACAGGGAGTGAAGCTCAAAATACAAAACTTTCAAAACAACGAATGAAAACGGTAAGGGGGCTTATTACAAAAGATGACGATACAAACCAGGAAGTTGGAAGTTTGTATTTAGGAAAGTTAAATGCGGGTGACCCGACTTCTGGTTATAGTGATAATGCGAGGGATCGTTCTGTGGTTGTTTGTTTTGGGTTAAGCGATTTAAGTGAATTAATAGATAATCCGGCTGTGCAACAACAGGTTGGCATCACGGTTCCGGAATGTTATAAAAATAAGTGGGGACAGATAAAAGATATGCTGGCGTTGCGCGTTCAAATTGAAAATAAATATCCTATGATAGCTGTAGAACGCAGTGTTTGGAAGGACAAAGATGGTAATTTTAATACTGCGCGATTGTTGTCTGATTCGATTGCGGGTGTTGTGCTGGGGACAGCCGGTGGTTTGATTACGGCAAATGTGGTCAAGAAAAACCAAATTGAAAATGGTTTTGAAGATTTGCGCTGTACAGTTGGGGGACAGACTGTTGCAGATTGGGGTGATGAATTTTCAGTTGGACGGAAATAAAAAATCCCCGTTTGGGGATTTTTTAGTGGTTAGTGTTAGTGTAAGTGGTTAGTGGTGGAATTATTATAAAAAATATCAATCCCTTTGTCATCCTGTGGCTTGATTTTCACGCCCAGGTAATTATGCAAATTTGTGTTCGCGTTGCGAACATAGACCTAGGTTCCGCAGGGCACCCCCTCCATAGAGGGGAACTTTTGTTCTGAGCAGGAACTGAGCTGTTCCCCTCCGTTGGAGGGGTGGCACGAAGTGCCGGGGTGGTTAGAGAATTCGTCAGTATTCGCCCCAACTTCGCAGGCTCTTACCACCTCCCCGCTGCGCGGTACTCCTCCAACGGAGGAGAACTTTTCATTTGCGGGCACTACCACCAACATACGGGATGCATCGCGTTGTGGCAATGGGTGCGTTGCGAACATGGACCTAGGTTCCACAGGGCACCCGTGGAATGACAGAGTTTAATGAATTATTTTAAATATTAACATAATAAAAAAACCGGCGGTTGCCGGTTCTTTTTATTTAACAAAAATATATCTTTTTGTTTTTACACATGAATTGCATTTTGTGCATTTTGATTCTGTGCGTTCTGTTGCAACAGGTGCCAAAACTTGACGTTCTGTGCGTGAAGCGATGCCAGCAGTGTCGCGTGTGTACAAATCACGGCATGAAGTGTTGCGATATACAATTTCTTTGTCTGTGTCTAAATCGCTGATGTCATTGGAATAACGACGGCCAGATTCTGTGGAATAGAAAATGCAGTCTTCGCCATCTTGAACATAGCGAACGTCGCCACGATAATAGTCATAAGATGAGCAGCCAGCCAGTACAACCAAACCGAATAATACAAATAAAGTTTTTTTCATTTTTTTGCCTTTTGTAATTATCGTTTATCTCTGTCCAGCCCCCAATTTGAAATAATTGTTGCACAAATTATTGACTTGTCAAGAAAAGAAGTTTTGGGATGTGACTTGTCATTCTGGGGTCTGGCCCCAAAATGACAAAGAGAAGAACGCAGAAATTATAAAAAGGGATGTTTTTATCTGGATTTATGATATAATCGTCAAAAGAAGGGGTTTTTTATGAAATATGCTGATTTGGGCTTGGTTAATACAGATGAAATGTTCTTGCGCGCATTGCGTGGTGGTTATGCGGTGCCTGCCTTTAATTTTTATAATATGGAATCTTTAAAGGCTATTGTTAATGCAGCGCGTACGGCGCACAGTCCTGTGATATTGGCGGTGTCAGAATCTGCGTTGAAATATATGGGCGCGGATATGGTAATGGCGATGGTGCGCGCAATGAATATTAAACCGTACGAGCAAGTTGCGTTGCATTTGGACCATGGGCACAGTGTTGAATCATGTATGCGTGCAATTGATGCAGGGTTTTCGTCGGTTATGATTGATGCCAGCGACAAGTCTTTTGGCGAAAATTTAAAAATATCAAAGCAGGTCGTAGAAATCGCACGCGCGCATAATGTGTCTGTCGAAGCAGAATTGGGAACGTTGGGTGGTATCGAAGACGAAAATACTTTCGGTAATGTTGGCTATACTAATCCAAACGATGCAGAAAAATTTGTCGCGGAATCAGGTGTTAATTCTTTGGCAGTCGCAATTGGTACCAGTCATGGTGCATACAAGCGCAAGTCAAACGATGAAGAATTGCGCTTGGATATTTTGGCTGAAATTGCAGATTTGTTGCCGGGGTTTCCGTTGGTTCTGCATGGCGCGTCAAATGTGCCACAAGATTTGGTTCAAACAATAAATGAATTTGGTGGTAAAATTTCTGGGGCGTTGGGTACAGATGTCCAGCAATTGCGTCGCGCAACAAAAATGAATGTTTGCAAAATTAATATAGACAGTGATTTGCGGTTGGCGTTTTGTGCGGCTGTGCGTAAAAAGTTGATGGAAAGTCCGGAAAACTTTAATCCGCGCGATTTACTGGGGGCGGCAACAGATAAAATGAAACAAGTTTGCCTGGATCAGATTCATAATATAATGGGGTCAAATGACAGGCTGTAATAAAGTGTTTGAAAAGAAATATTTTATGTGGTATAATTCACTAAAAGAAAAGGATTTTTTGATGAAAAAAATTGTAAGAAAACTTAATTTTGCCTTGGTTGGTTTGATGGTAAGTGTTGCACCTGCGATGGCTGCTGATTCAGGGATATGCGCCTTGGTTGGAAGATTGGGTGATGTTTTAAAGTATGTTCGTTTGTTGGCTTTTATTGGCGCAGGATTTACAGTTGCCAAGTGGGCATGGGAATATATCAAAGCCGGTGACGTCGGTATGGATAAGGTAAAAGACCAAGGTGGTGCTTTGTTAATCGGGTCGTTTATGTTGTTTATGATTGGTGCGTTGCTGTCATTCTTGATCAGTGCGGCTAACCCAGGCGGTGCGCTTGATTGTTATACTGAACTTAGTAAATGGTAAAAATTAAAAATGCGGTTTAAAACCGCATTTTTTTATCGTTTATTTTTTTTATCGTATGTTTTGTGTGCTGAATTTTTTTACAAATTCTGTTTCCAGTTTTTGCAGATGTTTTTTTGCTTGTTCAACACTGGTATTTGAAAACAGGTTTTCTGGTGTCTTTCCTGTTTGTGCAAAAACTTGGCTGCGGGCTTTGGTCATTTCTTGATACAAAAAGTCGCGCAATATTGAACCGTTGTTTTGTCCTGTTCTTTCGAATTTTGCGATTGCGTTGCCGATTGCGTCTGTGCGCGCAATTAACGCAGGTGTTTCCAGATAGTCATTTGTTGATGCGGATTTTGGCAATTTGTGTTTTTTCTTTAATGTTTCGTTGTCGCAATGAAAGAAATATGGAATGATTTCTTTGTGGAATAAACCGTAATTCGCACCCAACTTTGCCAAGACTGTGTTTAATCGTCTTTCTCGGGCGGCGCTTATTTGACGTATGTTTATGCGCAGTATTTCGTCGGCAACAGGGATAATTTGTTCTGGTGTCGGGTTGTCGCAACGTGCGCCAGATAAAAAGTATGCATGTGCAAATGCGCCGTGCAAACAATATCCATTGTTTCTTGTAAATGATGCCGCAGCATATCTTGACAGTTTGTAATCTTTGGCGTTTTGATATGTGTGATATTTGATTTTGTATTCGTGATTAATTGGTTCAACGTGCATATCGCGAAAATTAAAATCTTGAAGCACTGGTGTTTTTGGAAATACTTTGGCATTAAAGTCGTGTGGGGTCAAGATTTGCTGGTATATGTTGTTGCCCGATACGAACTTTTGTGGAAATATAATTTCGCCCAGCGCGTTGTGTAAATCGGACGCGTACCAAAATTCTTTTGGTGTTATATCAAGTGGTTGGTCTGGGTCTGCAAACATATCCAGTTGTGTGTTTGGACGATGTGTTTTTTTTATGCGTTCCAGTTGATTGAATGTTTGTTTGTAATAGTCGTTGTTTGTTGTCATATCACTCTCCTTGATTTTTCTTGTGGGTGTTATTTGCCTTCGTCAATATTGGCCAAAGAAAACAACACCGATGAAATCAATGACTGGTATGGTACGTGTTGCGCGTCTGCCAATTCTTTTATTTTTTCCAGAACAGGGCGAGGTATGCGCATATTTATTACGCAATCTGATTTATTAAATGCCTTGTACGCGGCATATTCGCGCAACAAAGATTCAATATTCATAACAAACAGTTGTTGCATAACATTTGGCATTTACAAACTCCTATACTTAATGCAATACCACAGTCTTTACAATTAACTATACCATTGTATTTACAATTGTCAATACAAATATATTTACGCTTGTGATGGCGGCTGTGTTGTGGTTTGTGTTGGCGGTTGTGTAGCTTGCTTTTTCAGATTTTGTGTTTAAAATTAATTGGTAATCAAAGGAAGGTTTTGCGTATGTTGAAAAAAATAATTATGGGAATTTGTGCCTTGGGGGTAATGTTTGGCGCAGCGCGTGCAGAATTAAAGGTCGATATTGTCGCAGGTGGTACAGACCCTGTGTCGGTCGCAGTACTTAAATTTGAAACGGGTGATGGCGCCAATGTTAAAGATGCGGCCTTGATACGCGAAGTGGTCGAAGCGGATTTAAAAAGTACAGGGTTGTTTCGTATTGTAAATCATGATGCTTTTCCACAGTATGTGAAGATGAACGAAATGCCAAATTTTAAATCTTGGGCGGCAATAAAAACACAAGTTTTGGTTCAGGCAAAGTTGTTGGCTGTGTCGAAAAATGATTATAAATTAGAATTCTTTGTCTGGGATGTCGATGGTCGTGAACAAATAGAAGCGCAATCTTTGGTGGCTTCGCGTGATTCTGTGCGAAGAATTGCGCATATTATGGCAGATGCAATTTATGAACGTTTGACAGGTGAATTGGGATATTTCGATACGCAAATCGTTTTTATTGCTGAAACGGGGCCTATCAGTAATCGTATAAAACGTATGGCTATTATGGACCAAGACGGTTTTGGTATGCGGTATTTGTCTGATGAAGATGGCTTTGTAATGTCGCCACATTTTTCACCAAATATGGGGGCAATTGTGTTCTTGTCTTATTATAATGATGACCCCAGTGTTTGGACTTTGGATTTGGAAACAGGCGAACAACGCAAGTTGGGCAAGTTTGGCGGAATGAATTTTGCGCCACGATTTTCGCCTGATGGTACCAAGATAGCTTTGTCTTTGGTAAAAAATGGTATAACACATATTTATGAATATGATATTGAATCCAAAAAATTACGTCAGTTGACATTTGGAAATTCTATTAATACCAGTCCGTCTTATTCGCCAGATGGTAAGAAAATGGCGTTTAATTCCGACAGAACTGGTCGTCAGCAGATTCATATCTTGGATTTAGAATCTGGAATTGAAAAACGTATTACTTATGGCAAAGGCAAATATGCAACGCCTGCGTGGTCGCCAGATGGAAATTTTATTGCTTTTACTAAAATGGCAGATGATACTTTCTATATCGGTATAATGGATACGCGCGGCAGAAATGAAAAGATTTTGGCGGGTGGCTGGTTTATGGAAGCGCCATCTTGGGCGCCAAATTCCCGCAGATTGGTTTATTACGAAACAGAAAGACATTTGGATGGTATTGAAAGAATAAGTCATATACGCAGTGTCGATATTACAGGGCAGAATATTTATGATATTGAATTAGAAGAAGGTGTTAACGGTATGGAACCGACTTGGTCGCCCAGAATGCCGTAAAAAAAATCCCCATTTGGGGATTTTTTTATTATGCACTGTGGCGGTTGATTGCGTCGCTGATTTCGTCCAATGATGCGTTGCAAGGTAATAATGGTTCAAACCAGACGTTTGCAGTGCCTGGGGTCATACGGCCTTTTTTGGGCCAATATAAACCTGCGTCGGTGCCAACCGGTAATATAGGCAATTTTAATGTGTATGCCAACATCAACAGGCCGCGTTTCAAAGGTATTCTTTCGCCTGGTTTTGCGCGTGTGCCTTCGGGAAATATTACCAATGTGTATCCGTCCAAGACGCGTTTTTCAACGTCTGCGGCCAATTGTTTCATATTGGTTTTGCCTTTGGCGCGATTTACGCCCAACATTCCAGATCGCCAAAATGACCACCCGTAAACAGGAATCCACAACAATTCACGCTTCATTATAAAAAATGTATTTGGCATTACTTTTGATATGACTGCAATTTCCAATATAGACATATGCTTGGCCGCCACAATCGATTTGCCATCCAAGCGTTGCAAGTTGTCAGGCAGATTTGGTATGTCGTTTTCCGTATTTTTTGGATAATGCACATCGTATTTGATTCCGCAAATTATTCGCGCCAGAACCAATACGCCTGCGGCGTCTGCGAAAACAAGTTTCCTGGATAATTTTTTAGATACTAACCCAACCAGCAACAGTGGCGCCCATAATGTAAAATATACTCCAAGTACGATTTTAAAAACGATTGTTTTCAGCATTGTTTTTCCTTTTTTGTATTCAGCTTTCTTTTATCCCCAGCATAGTGACAATATATTTTATGTATTCTGTTGCCCATCTTTCCAATCTTTTCGCAGGTGGCATACCAATCAGTGGAACAGGGCATGTGATAATTTGTGTGTTTGGTAATTCGCTTTGAATCAAGTATTTTGAACGATTTATGTGGTCTTCGGTCGTGATGATTACGATTTTGTTTAAATCTTGTTTGTTTGCGATTTTTTTTATGGCCAGTGCGTTTTGGTATGTTGATTTTGACTTGGATTCAATGATTGCCTGACGTTCGCAATTGATTGCGCCAGATGCACCAGCGCCGATTATATAAAGGTCGGAATTTTCAAATTCTTGCATTTTTTTTATAGCAAAAGGTATTCTTCGTTCGTCCCCAGTCAGTACAAATATGCTGTCATAGTCATTGATTTTGTCGCATTGATGTGGAGTCATAGATTTAAAATACATTCCGCCAATGACGAACAGGCATGCCAGTAAAAAAGATGGTGTTATTATTTTATGCAGCATCAGTTGTTTTTTAATAAGTTCATTGTTGTTCGACGGGTTATATATATCGCAAATATAACAATCAATACAGGCAATATTATCAACATTCCCCACCCAGTTCCACTTAATCCCATTGTTGCCATCAAGCCAACGCGCGTGCTGTGTGCGGTTGAATTGATTAACATTAATATTGGTGCGGCTGCGCAAAAGCCAATTGCTGTGGCGATTGTGCTGATTTTTGCGACAATGATTTGCATCTGTTTCGCGACAAAGCTGTCAGATGCGCCGATTTGATTCAGTATTTCTAATTCGCGGCGGTGCAGCATAGCAGTATTTTGGGCGATATAGCAAATACAAAAGCCAATCGCCCCCAATATCAGCGTTAACAGAAAATAAGATATTAAAATCATTTTCCATCCGGCAGATGTTGACGATTTCAGTGCGTTTGCGTGTGTTAAAAAGCGCGCATTATCACCGATTTGTTTGGCAAAGTCTGTCAAATCCGATTCGCTTTTGAATTTAATTTCCCACATTTTTGGCAAAAAGTTTTTTATCGCGCCGCCCCCAGATACCCAAGGAGCCATCAAGTCTTGCATTTGTTGGGTTGATATTTCGTTTGCTGTTTCGATTTTATCGGAATTTTTTTCGATTGTTTTTTTTACTTCGTCATATTTATTGACATTTGTCACTTGGACTGTTGCAAAGCGTTCCCATTGGTTGTTCCAACGCAAGACACCTGAACCAACAGATAATGCCACCCCGAATGTCAAAACAGATAAAAATGACAGTAAAGTCATTATCGCAGTCATAAACCAAGACTGTTCACGAACCAGTGAAAATACAAGCGTTTTTTTCTTCATTATGCGTTTCCAATATCGTCAAATTGTTTCGATAATTCAGTAAAATAATTTTGTGGTTTTGGGCCTTTCCAAATCTTTTTTTTCGAATCGGTTGTTTCGGTTGTCGCGTCTGATTTTCCAGTAAAGTTTACATGATGGTTTTCGACCTTGATTACAGGAAACTTGTAAGTATCCATTAATTTTTTACTGTGAGTTGCCAAAATGATGGTTGTTCCGAACATTTTATTCATTTGGATAAACAGTTCCATCAGTCTTGACGCGTTTTCGTCATCCAAGTTTCCGGTTGGTTCGTCAGCCAATAATATAGATGGCTGGGTAATAATTGCGCGCGCGACGGACACGCGTTGTTGTTGGCCGCCAGACAGTGATTTTGGGTTTGTGTCTGCGTATTTGCCCAATCCGACCCAGTCTAATACTTTGGGGACCAATTTTTTTATTTTGTCGTCTGGCACCGCGCGCACACGCAAGGGCAGGGCGACATTGTCAAACACAGACAAGTGCGACAACAAAGAATATTCTTGGAAAACGATTGCCATTTTTTGACGGATTTTTGTAATTTCGTCACGTGTTAAATTGTTGGTTGTTTTGCCAAAAATTTTGATTTGCCCACGCGACGGTTTGTGTAATTGATAAATCAGTCGCAACAGTGTTGTTTTTCCTGCGCCTGATGCGCCAGACAGAAAATAGAATGCGCCACTGCTGATATTAAAAGATACATCAGTCAGTATTTCTGGGCCTTGGTCGTATTGGGCGGCTGCGTTTGCAAATGAAATAACGGTCTTTTCTTCCATAGTTTGAATATAGTAAAAAATAAACGCCTGTGCAAGTGTATATTGGTATGCGTTTTTTTAAGAAAAATTTTTGGGGAAAGTTCAAGAAAAATAAACTTACTTTCGTCATCCTGGGGCTTTTCAGGTTCTTCTTCTTTGTCATCCTGGGGCTTGACCCCAAGATCCAGGTAATTATGCCTTTTTATTTTTATAGAAATTTTTTTCAAGAAAAACGAACTTAAAAACATAACTTGTCATCCTGGGGCTTGACCCCAGGATCCATCCATTTTGTCATCCTGGGGCTTGACCCCAGGATCCAGGTCATATTTCTTTTTTATTTTTATAAAAATTTTTTTCAAGAAAAAAGAACTTAAAAACATAACTTGTCATCCTGGTGCTTTTCGGGCCCCACTTCTTCTTCGTCATCCTGGGGCTTGACCCCAGGATCCATCCACTTTGTCATCCTGGGGCT
>JAZNGD010000044.1:0-2631 GCA_045576255.1 Candidatus Enterousia sp. | reverse complement strand
TTTACCGTTTGCCACAGTGCGCAATGATATTTGTCTGACATAATAACCCCTTTGGTTTGATAACAGGCGCGACATATGCCCAAGGTATCACAAAACCAATTTGCGCGCAACAATAACAACCAGCAGTTGTGTTCAAACAATGTTTTTCAAGGCCTGTGTCAGATTTTTGTGCCAGCGTCACGATTCGCCAGCAACACGTTTTTTGGTTGAAATTAAACCAAGGTAAAAAATCAACTGTTTTATGGCGTTTTTCGATAAAAAATACCCCGAAAATCGGTGTTTTTTATTTTTTCAAAGTGATGACAGAACAAAATGTCGATTGAAATATTGATATTTTATAAAATGTGGTCTAAGATATGAAAAAAGAGGGCCAGAATGTCAGAACGCGCAATGTTCAAGGGTGTAATCAACTTGATTATCAAGAAAGACAACCAGGTTTTGCTGTTCTTTCGCAACGATGGATTTTTTAACTATGACGGTGGTTGGTGGGTTTTGCCTGCCGGACATATCGAACAAGGCGAAACCGCGCGTGATGCGGCCATTCGTGAAGCCAAAGAAGAACTGGATATTGATATTGCCCCAGACGATATTAAATGCGTTCACGTCACCAGTAATCTGGCCAGTCGCACAGAAAGTTTTGATTTTTATTTTGAAGTGACAAAATACACCGGAACAATACGCAACTGTGAATCTGGCAAGTGTGTTGAAATGCGATATTTCACATTGGATGAAGTGAAAACGCTTAAAAATGTTATATCACCAACACGCATATCGTTGGCTGGTTTATCGCGTGGTGAAATATATTCCGAATTAAAATCATACCGCAGCGCACAGGGGGCAAAAGATGATAAAAGAGATTAGTTGTTCTGCATATGTTTTGCCGTTGCGTAACGGAAAAGTCGCATTGTTAAAATATGGCGAAAACGGATACGGGCCAATCGGTGGCCGGTTGGATGATGGTGAAGATTTTACAGGGGCGCTGCGTCGGGAATTGGCCGAAGAATTGGGCGTGGCGGCATCTGGGCTGGCGGATAATGTGGTTGAAATACCGGTTGCTTATACTTTTCGCCACCAGACACCCGAACGTGCGCAAAAACGTGGTGCGTATGCCGAAGAACATCGGTTCTATATTGTTCATGTCCCAGATGATATTGAATTGAAATTCTGCGAAGACCGTCCCGAAGATATATCGGTTGTTTGGGTTTCTGTTGATGAATTATTGAATCCAACGGTCACACCTTTTGAAGATATGCGTGAATTTTATAGTGCGCACATTTTGCCAAACCTGCATTGTAAATTTTCAATGAGTTTGCGTCCCGAATACTATGAAATGGTGCGGTCGGGCGAAAAAGATATAGAATTGCGACTGTATGATGAAAAACGTCGCAAGATGCAAAATGGCGACATTGTTTTGATTTATAACGCACAGAAAACAAGCGATTATATTCGGGCAAAAATAGTGCGATTGCATATTGCGCGCAGTTTTGCGGATTTGAACACAAAAATCAGTATGCCGCGCACAGGTTTTGCAAATCTGAACGCACTGATGTCTGCGATTGCAAAATTTTATGATTCTGAAATGGAATCCAAATACGGCATTGTTGGGATAGAATTAGAAATTATATAACAGCATTATCTTGTAATTATGCTTGTTGTATATTCGTGTGCCCGGACTTTTTTCAATCACAACAAAAAAACACCCAAAAGGGTGTTTGTTTTTACTGGCGGCTGGTATTCTGTTGTGAACTTTTCTATACCTAAATATGAAAGGTTGTAAAAATTTAAAATTTAAACTAATATGATAAAAACTAATGGTGAAAGTATGATAAATATAGTAAAAAAATTTAAACAATATTCAAATACAGATGATATTTTGAAATTAGTGTATGGCATCCCATCTTCCGAACATTTTGACTGTGTTTTTGTTGCGCCATCTTGGAATATAGAAAAGGTTTTTGATTTATCATCAATTAATACAGAACTATTATTTTCTAACCAGGATATAACCGCACATAAAATTACACATAACGGCAAAAAATACCTGTATGTGCAATTAAAAATTGGTGCACCAAATATGATAGATTTTTGTGTGTCTTGCTGTGATCTGGATTGCGATAAATTCATATTTATCGGATCCGTTGGGTCATTGGTCCCAGAAATAAATTTAGGTGACATTATTATCCCAGAATATTCGATATCTGGTGATGGGGCGTCATTATATTTACACGATGCGTTAGATACAGATAACATGTTCAAACCTGCATATTCTAATCCGGAATTAAACCGCTATATCAAAAATGTTTGCAGGACACAAAACATAAATACCGTAAAGGCAGTTCCAATTTCTGTGGACAGTGTTATGTGCGAATATCAACATCTGGACGAATTTAAAAATATGGGTGCAAATGTCATAGAAATGGAAACCGCAACTTTTTTCAATGCGATGAATTTAATCGGCAAACCGGCCTCTGCGGTTTTGATTGTGTCCGATAATTCTTCGGTCGGTCAACATTTAATAGATATCGACAAAGAAACGCGAGATAAGTACCATGCTGCAAGAACATGCATAAAGAATATTTTGTTGAATATATAAAATAAAAGCCCAAAAAATTTGGGCTTTTAATTTTTATG
>JAZNGD010000043.1:0-6097 GCA_045576255.1 Candidatus Enterousia sp. | reverse complement strand
AGAAAAGTCGATGTTGGACAAACTGTGGCAGGATCATTCCAAACACCAGACTTCTTCGAAATTGAAGAAGAATTAACAAAAATGCAAATTGAAACATCTGTTTCCGAAGCAGATATTGGTGTTATAAAAGAAGGTCAAACAGTATCTTTTACAGTGGACGCATATCCAACAGAAACATTCCAAGGTATTGTTCGTCAAATCAGATTATCGCCAACAACAACTTCTAATGTTGTGGTCTATACCGTTGTTATAAACGTAGACAACCTTGACTTACGATTAATGCCAGGGATGACCGCATTTGTGACAATTATCATTTCAGAACGCGAAAATGTTTGGAAAACTGCAAATTCTGCTTTCTTGATTCGCGACTTTAAACATATAACAGATGACGCGAACGGCGCAACACCAGCAACACATTTGGCAATCTTGCGCAATGACGAAATGATTATGATTCCTTATAAAAAAGGTTTATCAACCGCAACGGAAACAGAAATTATTTCAGATGAAATTCAAATGGGCGACAAAGTCATAACTGGCCGTATCGGTTCTATGACTTCTAATAAAAACAATATGATGCCACGCGGACCAATGGGGGGCGGCAGACGATAAAAAATTGTAAAAAAAGCCGGCAAACGCCGGTCTTTTTTTATATATAAAAACCCCCTTGCAGTCGGACAACCAATGCGGTATGCTGACATCTATGATAAAATCACTTAGTATTACAGATTTCAGAAACCATAAAAGCGCACGTATATCAACATACGGCTGTAATAACATCATCATCACAGGCCCAAATGGGGCAGGGAAAACAGCTATATTAGAAGCAATATCAATATTATCTGGCGACCGCGGTATGCGTGGCGCAACAATGGGCGAATTGGCACGATTTAACGGAAATGGTGGATTCAGTGTTTTCGCAGAACTTGAAAACGAAACACAACTGGCCGTACAATACACCCCAACCGATACAAACAGACGGGCAAAAATTGATGGTGATAACGCACCTCTTGCTGATTTGGCACGAAATATCCGGGTTATATGGATAACCCCAAAAGAAGACCGATTGTTCATAGACAGTATATCTGACAGACGGGCTTTTTTTGACCGACTGACAACCAGTTTCGATACATTGCACGCTGGTCGTACAGCAAAACTTTCAAAACTGTTATCCGAACGCACAGCCGCTTTGAAATCTGGTGCAAATACACATTGGCTTGACGCATTAGACACTCAAATCGCAGGGACTGCTGTCGCTGTGTCTGACGCACGTATAAAATACGCCAGCGAATTAAATTACTTTTTATCACGATGCGCAATTTCCGTTTCTGGAATGTTGGAACAAATGCTGATTGACGGGATGGGCGCGGGGGATATAGAACGCAAATATTTACAATACTTACGTGAAAACAGGGTACTGGTTGGCGACAAAATGATTTTAGACGGGCCACACAAATCAGATTTCGGTGTATTTAATCAAGAACTTGATTTGCCTGCACACTTAACTAGTACAGGACAACAAAAAACCGCTTTAATCGATTTGATTCTGGCACATGCAAAACTGGTGTATACCAAGACAGGACAACAAATTATAATCTTGCTGGACGAAGCTGCGGCGCATCTGGACAAAGATGCACGTGAAAAAGTTTTTCGCGAATTAGGTGACGTAAACGCACAAGTTTGGGCAACTGGTCTGGAACAAGACGCATTTAAAAATATAAAAAACGCAACATTTGTTTCTTGCCTTGATGGCGAAATAAATAATATAGTAGTAATGGGGTAGAAAAAAATGGCACGAATTGATTATCAAACATTACTGGACAACGCATTAAAATCCGTTGTCAAAGACGCACTTGTTCACGCACAGTTTAATGGATTGGGTGATGGAACGCACTTTTTTATAACATTTCGCACACGCGATAACGGGGTCGTGTTGCCTGATTTCTTGCGTATACGGTATCCTGATGTTATGACGATTGTATTACAATATTCATATAATAATCTGCACGTATCAGATAAAGAATTTGGGGTGCAATTAACTTTTGATGGACGACCATTTTTTATACGCATTCCTTTTTCTGCGTTGGTTGAATTTAAAGACCCATCTGTTGATTTTATGTTGTCTTTTCAAAAAAAATCTCAGACAGCATCGGCTGATAACGATATGGAATTACCACTGGATGAAAAACCAAATACCGTTCCTGACCCGGGCAGGGTTGTGTCATTAGATGAATTTAGAAGAAATAAAAAACAGTAAAAAACACCGGCAAAAGCCGGTATTTTTTATTATATTTTTTTTACAATTTTTAATACATTGTTTGTAAAACGTGTTTGTTCTTGTCCAGATTAGACAGCATTTTACCACTGCCACATGCAACACACGCCAATGGATTATCAACCAAAAACACTGGCAAACCTGTGGCCGCACGAATCGCAGCATCCAAACCGCGCAACAAAGAACCACCACCAGTCATCGCAACACCCAAGTCAGCAATATCTGCCGATAATTCAGGCGGTGTTAATTCCAAAGCTTGTTTTACAGTGTCAACAATCTTGTTTACTGTTTGTTTCAACGCATCTGCAATCTGAGATTCTGTAATAACAGTTTCACGTGGCGTACCAGACAACAAGTCACGCCCCTTGATTTTCATAGTTAATTCTTTTTCTTTGTCTTTTGGAGAAATCGCAGTTCCAATACGTTTTTTTATTTCTTCGGCAGAATTTTCACCAATTAACAAATTCTTGTTTCTGCGAACATAATCTATGATGTCAACGTCCATCTGATCACCAGCAGTACGAACAGCATTAGAATACACAATGCCACCCAACGACATAACCGCAACTTCGGTTGTACCGCCACCAATATCAAGCACCATAGACCCAACCGGCTTTTCAACAGGTAAACCAGCACCAATCGCCGCAGCAGTTGATTCTTCAACAATATAAACTTTACGCGCACCAGCGGCATCAGCCGCTTCTTGGATAGCGCGACGTTCAACCTGGGTTGCGCAAGAAGGTACACATATAATAATTAACGGCGCGGCCAATGGACTGCGATTATGAACTTTACGGATAAAGTATTTAATCATTTCTTCGGCAACTTCAAAATCCGCAATAACACCGTCACGCAAAGGACGCACCGCGGATATTGTCCCAGGTGTACGACCAAACATTTGTTTCGCTTCGGTTCCAACCGCCAAAATTTCTTTACGACCAATCAGACGATTTTCTGCAACAGCGACAACCGACGGTTCGTTTAAAACAATACCACGACCTTTGACATAAATCAGCGTGTTTGCCGTACCCAAATCAATCGCCATATCCGCAGAAAAAAATTTCATTAACCAGTTATACATAGTTTACCCCACTGTAAAAAATGACTTTTTTTGAACTATAAATCAGGTTTTGCCAAAAATCAAGGAACCCATATAAATTTATTTGATTTATATTATATTGTGCTATTATATGCCCACTATGATACGAAATACAATAAAAAGACACGAAGATTTTGCCGCAAACGATAATGACCCAACCGCACGTTGCGCATATTTTTTAATACGAAAAAAAAGTGCCAAATTTAAAGACGATGCGCGATACGGTTTAATCGTGACAAAAAAAACCTTTCGACACGCAGTTGACAGAAATCGTGCAAAAAGACTGTTGCGCGACTGGATTGCCTTTAATGAAAATATGATGTGTGCTGATTCCGACTATGTATTTGTTGCGCGTCACGCAATATTAGAAGCGTCACGCACCCAAGGTCGTACTGCAATGAAGAAAGCACTGCACTTTTTAAAAAAGCAATAATAAATGCTAAAAAAAATTGCCATTCTTTGCATAAAATTTTATCAACGCGCTTTGTCGCCTGTATTCGGGGGCAGGGCAGCTTGCAGATTTATACCAACATGCAGTGAATACACCGAAACCGCAATAAAAAAATATGGCGTATTGCGTGGAACGTATATGGGTTTTAAAAGAATTTGTCGGTGCAGACCAGGTGGCGGAATCGGATATGACCCAGTGCCTTGACAATACGCGTGAATATGATACACTTTTATGGGTATAAGACAGAAATTATAACATAAGGATTAAAAATGTCTTTTCGTGCAACCGTTGAATCTATGTCTAAAATCATGGACGATATGGGAATAACAGAATTAGAATTAGAACGTCAGTTTTTATTCGGTGTATACCGTAAACACATTCATTTATCTAAACAACAAATCGCAACAACTGTTGCTGTTTCTGGTACAGAAAACAAAACAGAAAAAACACCAAGCAAAAATAAATCTGTTGCAGGTGCTTTAAAGTCCCCAATGGTCGGTGTTGTATATCTGGCACCAGAACCAGGCGCTGATACGTTTGTATCTGTTGGCGCTTCTGTCAAAGCTGGCGATACTGTTGCGCTGGTCGAAGCGATGAAAACATTCAACCCTATCAAGTCTGACAAAGACGGCACAGTTAAAGAAATACTGGTGACAGATGGGGCGGCCGTTGAATTTGATCAACCTTTAATTGTAATTGAATAAATATGCCACAAATAAAAAAAGTCTTGATTGCGAATCGTGGTGAAATTGCACTGCGTATAATTCGCGCATGTCGTGATATGGGTATCAGAACTGTTGCAGTGTATTCAACCGCAGATCGCGATGCCATGCACGTACAGCTGGCCGATGAATCTGTATGTATTGGCCCTGCGGCTGCACGCGATTCTTATCTGAACGAATCTGCGATTCTGACCGCTGCGCTGTTAACAAATTCAGATGCAATTCATCCAGGATACGGTTTTTTATCGGAACGCGCTGACTTTGCACACAAAGTCGAAACACACGGTATGATTTGGATTGGACCTTCGCCTGATATGATAAAAAAAATGGGCGACAAAGTTAACGCAAAAAAGACCGCTGTAAAATGTGGTTTACCGGTGGTTCCTGGGTCTGATGGCGAATTAAAATCGTTGGACCACGCAATGGAAATTGCGCGCGAAATTGGATACCCTGTTATGTTAAAGGCGGCGGCCGGTGGTGGCGGTCGTGGTATGCGTCCTGTGATGTGTGATTCCGATATGGCCGAAGCATATCAAATCACTAAAAACGAAGCTTTGTCTGCATTTGGCGACGACACACTGTATATGGAAAAATTATTGTTGCACCCAAGACATATCGAATTTCAAATCCTGGGTGACAATTATGGCAATGTCGTTGTGTTTGGCGAACGCGATTGTTCACTGCAACGACGCAATCAAAAAGTTATGGAAGAATGTCCTGCGGCAATTTTATCCCAAAAACAACGTGACGATATGATAGAAGTTTGCAAAACTGCGGCAAAAAAAATGGGATATACAAATGCCGGAACTTTTGAATTTATGTTCGAAGACGGAAAATTTTATTTCTTGGAAATGAACACCAGATTACAAGTTGAACATCCTGTGACAGAAATGGTATATGGTGTCGACTTGGTTCGCGAACAAATCAGAATTGCCGCCGGGGAAAAATTGGGATACACACAATCTAATGTCATTCCAAACGGGCACGCAATCGAATTTCGCGTAAACGCAGAAGACCCCGAAACATTTATTCCAAATCCTGGCAAAATAACTTTGTATGCGCCATCTGGCGGTTTGGGTGTTCGTGTTGACAGCGCGGTTTATACTGGATATACAATTCCGCCTACATACGATTCGATGATTGCAAAATTAATTGTTCATGCACAGAACAGACCTGCATGCATTATGCGTGCAACACGTGCATTAAACGAATTTGTTATCGAAGGTGTTAAAACAACACTGCCACTGCAAAAAAAGTTGTTAAACAATAAAGATGTTAAACAACTGAATTTTGACAATCACTGGCTGGAAGAATTTTTGAAAAAAGATTAAAAAACACCGGTAAATACCGGTGTATTTTATTGCTTTTCACGTTACTTTTTCCGTCTGGAATTACTTTCACGTCTGTATATATTTTCTAATTTTTGTATACTGCGTGTAATACTTATATATGTTTCAAATATAGTTTCGGTTAATTCTTCACGTGTGGGACGACCAGTTTTTATATATGACATAAAAAAAACTCCTGTAATTTATAAAAAAAAGACCACATTT
>JAZNGD010000042.1:0-21088 GCA_045576255.1 Candidatus Enterousia sp. | reverse complement strand
TTTATCCCGTTTTTGAAGAAATATTCTGTAAGTATTTCGGATTCAAAAAAGGACATTTTGAATTCTTCGGGAAAAATAGAGAAGCGGCAAAGGAAAAATTGATTTTAGATAATCTGACAAATAATGATGAAATCATTCTTAACAAGACCGTAGAAGCAAATGTTGTGGATCAAATATCAAAAATAACCAACACAGATACAACAAATGTTATATTATCAGAAAATGATAAAGAAGCTTATATAAAATCAATATTATCTTCTGAATTAAATGGTTTTGCAGCTGTTCGTTCTTTACCAATAATGCAGATGGCTTTATTAAGATGCTTTTCTCAATATCTTGGTATAAATCAAAAAAGTGATAAGAATTGGGTTGTGACAATAGAAAGTATAATATTAAATAATCCAAATATTGTAAAACAGCTTTTAAACTTGGCTGTTGAAGCATATAAACCTATTAAATTAAAAGAAGACGAACAAAAAGAAAACGACAAGGTTTATTGGAACGATGATTGGACTATCCCTGTAACAAAGAATTATAATCCTAATACATATGAAAAAGTTGATTCAACCCTTTCCATTTACCAACCATGTTATTTAGAAATAAACAGGAGCAACCCAGAAAAAGCTTTTGTTGAATTTTTAGAACAACACCCCGAAAAAATAGCATGGTGGTGGAAAAATTGCGATGAACATATGCAAGAAAATTTTGGTATAGCTAAACCAGACGGCAGTTCATTTCAACCAGATTTCATTGTAAAATATGCAGAGGGAAAGATTGGAATATATGACACAAAATCGTCTGGATTTCAGGAAGACGATACAAAAATAAAATCAGAGACACTACAACAGTACATATCAGAAGAAAACGCCAAAGGGAAGAACCTTTGTGGCGGCATTGTAATAGTAGATGGGCAAAATTTAAAAATAAATTCAAAATCTACATACAGAACATTCAAAAACAATCCTGAAGATTGGGATTTCTTTGAATAAATATACAATCGGTGATCATGGAATTTTTGGGGATTGTTATTTTTGTCATATTGGGTGTATTGATTAATAATTTCAAGCGTAAGTTGCGTCGAGATTATTACAGAAACGACTACCTGAAATCGGATGCTTGGCAACGGAAACGTTATCTTGTTTTAAAACGCGATAATTGGCGATGCGTATATTGTGGTGCACGTGCCACACAGGTCCACCACTTAAAATATGCAAAAAATATTGGTCGCGAACCGATTGACTGGTTGGTTTCAGTTTGCGAAGAATGCCATAAAGCAAGACATTGAGATCCCTTCAAAAACAGTTGCAAATCCAACAAGAATTTCTATACTTACAGCAAATAAAAACACAAAAACAAGGATATATGTGCTGTGAGAAAATCTATTTTTGATATTATAGAAGAACAATATGATTTTAATAAAGAATTTAAGAAAATATCCCATTTGTTCAATTGTAATATGGTGCATCGTGGAGGATATGGGCATCCAATAGAATGGCTTGTAAATACTGTGTTTCATAATTGGAAAGCTCGTGGCAGTAGTATAAATTGTGCAGATATGCGCAGAGAACTTGATATCGATAAAATATCAAAAAAGCAAGACCCTTCGTTTGACGAAATAGCTTTGTGTTTGGAATATTACTTAAATATTTTTCTTGTCTTTACAACCAAATGTTTCCCTTTGCCAGAAGGCTTCTCACTCAATAATGACACTTTTATGCTACACCAAAACATGGATATTTTGATCGAACATATGAATCTAAAAAAACATGTTTTAACCGACGAAGAAAAAGTACTCTTGCTTCCGAACAATCCAGCTTCAACTGCTGTTGCAGAAATATCGCCGAAAGATATAGCTTTCAGCATATTGAGATACAATCATGCTTCATTAAAGGGACAAGTGGAAGAAAAGCGAAAACTGCTGCAATCTATCGCTAATGAGTACGAGAATCTACTCGACTATTCAGTAAATGGTTTTGGAGAATACTTTAAAACAGTTCGCGGTTTATTAAATAACTTACACATACGTCACAACAATCGGGATGGCAAGAACCAAAATAAACTGATACAAAATATGTCATCTAAAGAGTTGGAAAAACAGTATGACGAATTGTATCAGTTGCTTTTATTCTGTGTTTTAATAAAAGATAATACAGAACGCAAAAACGTAGCGGACGAACTTTTAAAGAAAATAAAAGAACAATCGTGAATAATGGCTTGTTGTGCAATAATATTACGAAGATATTAAAGAAATGATTACCGACCACATATCAACGTCATTGCTGCCTGACCACTGTTGTGATACCCCGTAATATTTGTGACACGATTAAATCTGCTGGCAGTTGCGGATGCGACAGCAATTCTGATATCAACACCCAGTGCATATCGTCGTGGACGCCCAGTTGGATTTCGCCGGTGTAGGATGTGATTTCGTATGTATGAAGTTCGATAACCTTGCCAGAATCTGTTGTATGTTTTGCAATTGTAATCAGGTCGCCAATTTGTGCATCAATGCCAAGTTCTTCGGACAGTTCCCTGCGCAGGCATGTTGGACCGTCTTCGCCATCTTCAAACTTGCCACCAGGATATTCCCATTCGCCCGCCAAAGGTTGGTCAGCCGCCCGTCGCATCAGCAGAACTTTATCCCCATTTCTAAAAATCGCAGCTGTTACTTTCATTTCATATTAGGATAGCACAAAGATATTGTAATCAAAGAACTTTTTGAATATAATCCCTATGTAATACAAGTAGAATTTAGGAGAAAAATGATGTCTATCACACAAGATAACGGCAAAAAAGGCGAACAAGAAGTCGTTGATTTGGTATTGTGCCCAAATTGTAAAAAGCAATTGATGTTGTTGCCGCCGAATTATCCGTTGTGTGATATACAATGTACCGGCTGCCAATTCAGAGCACAGATAAAAACCGCAAACCATAAACCTTCATCTATCATTCGTGGTGCAGGATGGGACATTATGGAAAAAGTGTTAAAAGCGGGCATACTGCCACCATTACTTATTTTGAATTTCAAATGGAAAGAAAAAGGCAAACAGTTTCAGGAAATTAGATTTTATCCGTTTGTTCCAAAATCTCATTTGAAGAAATACACCTTGTCACCAGAAGCAAGAAGAGCAAATTACAGGATGTTTAATTACGTAAACATGGATAAATTACCCTATGTAACACTGTATCAAAAACAAACAGAAACAGATTAACCTTTTAATTTGCCTTGCCCCTTATGGTGCATTCGTGTAATCTTTTAGAAAAATTTCACAAAGTCTAGCGATGGTTGTAAATTCTGTTGGGTTTTCGTGCCGGTATGAACAAGCCATGCCGAGCCAGATTTTACACCGTCCTGTTAAAGGGCGGTTTTTGTTTGGTTTTATAAGGATTTTCACAGTTCGATAATACAGGTTATAAAACGGGCTATTTTTCAGGCGTTATCGAACTGCATAATAAAAAAGGTTAGAAAACTAACCTTTTTCTCAATCCGAGTCCGCTTTGCCTATTCGGTCAAATCTAAATCTAATTGTTTATTCAATTTTTTATACTTTTTTGAAATTTTCTCATCAGCGTACTCCCATTTGTACCCGCCAGCATAAGGTCTATGTCCCCTACAAACAGAACCTATATTTCCCGAACTTATTTTCATCTGTCTGCCAGCATCCGATATGGACTTAAACGTTTTTATTATATTTCCTGTTTTAAGGTCTATCATATTTACTGCAACGCTTTTTGCTAGATCGCTGCGTTCCTTGCCACATATAGGGCATCCTGTTGGGATTTTTTTGTTGGTTCTATGACTGATGCTAGACTGATACTCATAAGCACATTTTGGACATATCCACCATACTTTATGATTGGAACCACAACTAAACATACTTGGTTGCAAATTGCCATTTTTAGTTGGATGCCATTCCATGGCTATATCTGGTCTTACAGAAACCAGAGAGTTGCTTATCTCCGATTTTTTATATTCTAATATTTTAAATCTGTCTCTTTTTAAATTTATTAAATCATCTGGTATTGGTTTATACAAATTCAAAAGCATTAACAGCTGCCTTAAAGCAAATTCCAAATTCTTATGCTCGTACAGATTTTTCATACCAACTATGCGATCTGCAACATCTTCGCCCGACTCCGGCATTTGTTCTCGCATTCTAATCAGCGTTATGCCGTGTTCTTTACATATTTGGTATTTTCGCTTTTCTCTTTCTATTTTATTTTGCTTATGCCAAGCTTCGCCATCATATTCAATCGCATATTTGATTGAAGGAATATAAACATCCAATTCAAACTTGCCCAGAAAATCAGATTTATACCTGCTTATCGCATCTGGATATAATTGTTTAACATAAAAGAATACCGCTTGCTCTGCAAAAGACGTCTGTCGTCCAGAATAACATATCGGACAGCCTGTGCCATTTTGTGCGGTTCTATGACCTATCGTCGCTTGATATTCATGCCCCAACGGACATATCCACCAAACCTTTTTTCTTGTTCCAGAAGCAACCTGTTCTGGTAACAAATTCCCATTTTTATTTGGATGCCACTCTTTTGCTATATGTGGAAATTTTGTTTTTAAATCATTTATTCCTGGCACGACCACTCGTGCAGGTTCAGAACAACAAGGACAACCACGTTTTAATATCGACCTATTTGAAATTTTTGCTTTCCATTCATAATTACATTTTGAACATTTCCACCACGCGTACTTGTTAGATGCATATGAAACTCGCTCGGGGTTATCGATGTTTTTGGTTTTATGCCATTCTTTTACAAGCTCTGGCAAAAAAGATGCTAAATCCCTTATACCCTTTTTGCAATGTGGACACCATGCTAATTTCTTAACTTGATTTTTTATCTTTTCTTCCCATTCGCAACCACAATCTGGACATTTCCACCAAACCCTTTGACAAGCATATTGACTGAACAAATCCGGTGTTAATAAATTATTCTTACTAAATAACCAATAAATTTTTGCTTTCGGATGGGTTGCTGTTAAATTTGCTTGTATCTTTTTTTTGAATATATAACGACATTTTGGACAATCTTGTTTTCTAACTGCCCTATGGTGAATAGTAGTCTCCCATTTATGGGCGCATTTGGAACATTTCCACCAAGCTTTCTTATTTGAACCCGATGTCAATTTATTTGGATCTAAATCAGCATTAGCACCCCAATCCCATTCTGACATGAGTTCCTTGTTGTCAATGATGTAGGATTTTTGTTTCATATAGCCATTATAGGAAATATGTTTTAATAATCAAATAAAGATGTACCATATGGCTCAGCGAACCAATTATTTACAAATATTTCTGCGGTTGTGCCCAGGCGTTCGAATTCTGTTGGGTTTTCGTGTCGGTATGAACAAGCTGCGCTGAGCCAGATTTTACACCGTCCTGTTAAAGGGCGGTTTTTGTTTGGTTTTATAAGGATTTTCACAGTTCGATAATACAGGTTATAAAACGGGCTATTTTTTCAGGTGCTGCCGAACCGCATAAGAAAATGAGTCTGTTTTTCATTTTCCTAAATTTTGCCACCTATCCTTATACATACATTGGTTGTGGTGGTTGTGCCGATTTTATTTGCAAAAAACTTGTCCAGGTTCTTAAAAAATGCTATAATACCTGGGTAAAAACAAAGGGATTGCAGATGACCACGACGAAAGAATTTACCCAAGGCATTGAAAGAATAAAATCTGACGAACGATATATCAATATGGATTATATGGCCGATATGTCGCATTGGTGTGCGGTACATACGACCAAGTATATGCCAAAGCATCACGAAGACGGTACAATGTATATCCCAACAACTGCGATGGCAACAGATTTTGATGTTCCGCGTTCAACAGTTCATGTAACATTAAACCATGTCGTAACATCACACGCAATGGGTAATTGGAACGACATGCCGATTGTGGTATTAGCACCATATAATGATGTCACAGAAAGAAATGGTAACCCGGCCGAAGTCGCAGGCGCTGATACATATTGGTCGTTAAATCCAGATGCTGGTTTGATATTGCCAGAAAGTACATATATTGTGCAACCCACTAACGATGGGCCACTGTATCAAATTGGCGAACATGGTGCGACATATAAACGCGATAACTATACCGAAGAAGAAGTAGCACTAATAGAATCTTGGCTTAGTCCGTACGATTTGGAAAAATACACAAATTATAAAAATGGCGATTTGCAGCCATGGGCCATTCAAAACGAATTTTATGGTGATAAACGCGTTAAACAAATGTACGAAAGCGCCAAGGACAAACGAGCATTTTTGCGCGGGTTGTTTGAAGAATCACGTTTTAATATATTATCGCAATACTTGCGTGATAAAGTTGTGCAACTATCAATGGAAAAAATGGGTAAACAATGGATAGGCGACATTTATGATTTCAGTGCAAGGAGTGAGATTATTGCGAATACAGCAGAAGCGGTCGGGCTGCTGGGGACCCCAAGTAATAAGGGACACTCTAATTCAATATATGGTGAAATAGAGCGATACTGGTGGCGTAGCGTGGAAACCGTTTTTCATGGTAACAGTTTGGATAAGATTCCCGGCATACTAACAACAACCACAGAATCACTTTATGATGTAATAGTAAAAAGGGGGCCAAATGGAATAATCCCTGAGGTGATTTCTAATATTCTTGAAAACAAACCAATGGATTTCATGAAAGTTTATGAGGATCACTTTAGAGCCGATGTTGGCCACAGAATTGGAATAGCAAAAATAAATCTAATAAATACAGAACAAGAGTTACAAAAATATAAAACAAATGATTATTACCTTTTGACAGAAACCGAAAAAAATAAATATATAAAAATGTTTCAAGATAATATTTCTAAATATCGTAAGGACATAGAAAAAATGTCTGCCATACAAACAATAGATGATTATGATAAAAACTTGGCAAAAACAATTCGTGCCCATTGTACCAAGATGTCAGGCGAATATAATGCGTGGCGAAACAAGTTGGAAAAAGAACCGGGGTTTGAAAAACTTGTGAAACAATTGCGCAGTTTAGTTGCGTCACGCGCAATGCAACACAGTGGACGCGATGATCTTTAAACATATTTTATATTCACAATATTTATATGTTTATAACGTGTGGTGCTAAGGTCGCAAATATACCCCAAGGTTCGTTATAAAAACATATATTTACATACGGAATTCATATGTATTTTCTAATAAACTATTGAATAATAATTCAAACCATATTATAATACTATCAATCAAGGTGGATTTAACCTGACTTGTCCTACCTATAAATGGACTAAACAAGGAGTTGTTATTATGCTTTTATTCCGTTCTTTATTGATCGCATTGCGTGGTACATCTTCTGAATCCACCTTTGGTTCTTATTGCAAAAACCAAAGGAGTGAATTATGCAAAGAACAGCAGAAGCGGTGTCGCTTGGACACCCAGATAAAGTCGCCGATTACATTTCCAGTTATATTTTGGATCGGTTAATCGAGCAAGATCCACAGGTCAAATATGCCGTTGAAGTCTTGATAAAAGACAACAATGTCGTCCTTGGCGGCGAAGTGACCACCCCTGCCCCACTTGGTGATTTGAACGCCTATGTTAAGGCCGCACTTGCCGAAATCGGGTATGATGAACGGTACGCATCGATATGGGGAGACCTTGCTATCAATCCAGCGCAAATAAAGGTTACCAATTTAATCGGCGTACAATCCGCAGATATCAATCGTGGTGTTGTCGCTGATGGTTGGGGCGACCAAGGTGTGTTTGTTGGCTATGCCGCCCAAGGCGAAGGCAAGATAAATCGGGAATTATTCCTTGCCCGAAAGCTGAATAAAGCCCTGTACGATAAAGCCCGTCAATCCGACAATCTTGGCATAGATATCAAGACACAAATCACATTGAACGATGACCGGATTGAAACCGCTATCGTGGCAATACCAATGCTGCACGATGAAGATCTGACGGAATTTGTGATTTCTGTCCTGGGCGAAAAGCCAGCGCACATTATCATAAATGGTACTGGACGTTATACATATCATAGCTCCATCGCAGACTGTGGTATTACAGGGCGAAAATTGGCCTGTGACTTTTATTCTACCGCTTGCCCGATTGGTGGTGGCAGCCCTTGGACCAAAGACGCCAGCAAGGCAGATTTGACCCTTAATGTTTATGCCCGTATTCTGGCCTGCGAAAATCTGGCTGACAACGACGAATGTTTTGTTTACCTGTCTTCGTGCATCGGACGTGCCGAGTTGCCCAGTGGCCTGATAAAAACGATTAAAAACGGCATTGTTTCCTATCGCAATCTATGGTGTAATCAGAAACCAAATACGCTGATAAAAGCATATAAGCTTGATAAACCAATCTATGCCAAACTATGTGGCAAAGGCATATCAGGAATACAGAACTAATAAAGGTGCCGTTTGGCACCTTTGTTGTATTTATTAAAATCTTTGTTGTAATGTAAATGTGGTCGTATATTTTTTGACATTATGTATTTTGCGTTTTATACTGCAACTATACCTACACACCCATAAGGATTTGAAATGCCTGAAAAAAACACCCTGTATGATAATTTACGCAATCCAGTTTCAACAATTGAACGCGGGCAACCAATCCCCAGCGGATTGAACAAGCTGTCTGTGCATGTATGGATTGTAAATGATGCCGGCGAATACCTGTTGCAACAACGTATGGGGACGGCCAAGAAATTTCCAAATATGTGGGGCCAAACTGGCGGTGGCGCAATCGCAGGCGAATCCAGTTGGGATGCGTGTATTCGCGAAACAATGGAAGAGTTAGGACTGACACCAGACCCAAAAAAATCTGTGCTAATCGGCACAATTAAGCGACCGATGGATTTCGTTGATGTGTGGCTAGTGCACAGTAATGTAAAAATTGCTGAATTAAAACCACAGGCAAGTGAAGTTCAGGCGGTTAAATGGGCAACAATCGCCGAGATTCAACATATGCAAAATACAGGCGAATTTATTCCATCTATTATCCCTGGATTTAACATGGTTTTAAACTATCAAAAAATGACGAAGGCACAGCCTGTTAATGCACGTGATTTCCTTGGCAAAATCGTCAATGTACAAATGGATAGACCCCTGGGCAGCAAACATCCAAAGCATGGTTTTACATACGAAGTGAACTATGGATTTATTCCAAATACAGTATCGGGTGACGGTGAAGAATTAGACGCATATGTATTGGGTATCGATACGCCATTGGCAACTTTTACCGGAAAATGTGTCGCAATTATTCATCGCACAAACGACAACGACGATAAACTGATTGTTGTGCCAGACGGACTAAATCCAACAAACGAATATATTGAACAAAAAACCGCTTTCCAAGAACAATGGTTCAAGCATACGATTATAAGATAACAAATTGACCGATTATGCGGCCATCTTTATTGGCGGCGGAAATACATATCACTTGTTGCAACGATTAAAGGACGGCGGCGCATTCTAACAGATAAAAGACTATTTAGCAAATGGTGGGGTTGTATATGGTGGCGAACGGTTGCCAGATGTTGTTGTAGGCGAACACAACGAACATCGTGTTTGGATAAATACAAAAAAGTAGAATTCGACAAATAAAAACCGCCCAAATGGGCGGAAAGATAGCGCATAATACTTTATATATGCGATTTAATTACCTTGAAAAATGTTTTACGACCGACACGCACACACAGTGGATTACCTGTTGCGAATGTTTGATTGGGGTCGGTTACCTTGGTGTCGTTTATCGTAACTGCGTTTTGGACAACTAGCCTGCGCAGCTCGCTGTTTGATGCGTCCGGCATACCTAATTTCAAGATTTCCATTATAGACAATTCTGTCATGTCTGTTTTGAATTCTGTTGCACTGTCTGGAAAAGAACGGTCGGAAAAAGTCTTGCGCCAATTTTCCTGCGCAGTATTTGCAGCAGCCGCGCCATGAAAAATTTCCGTAATTTTTTGTGCAGCAAACATCTTGGCGCGCATTGGTTCACTTTCAATATCCAGTGCTTCAATTTCCGACAATGAAACACGAGTATTATTTACCAACAAAATACGTATCATTTCATCAGGCTGTGCCATAATTTGCGCAAACATAGTGTCTGCATCTGTATTCAAAAACACACCTGTGCCACGCGACTTTGACATCAGTTCGCCTGTCACCGGATTTTCCATCAGGTTATTGCACACGATAAACTTTTCTTTGTTTTTCAATTTCCGCAGTAATGTTCGCCCCATCAATGCATTAAATGTCTGGTCTGTGCCACACAGTTCAACATCTGCGTCCAATGCAACAGAATCAAAGCCCTGGAAAATTGGGTACAGAAATTCATGCAGGTGGATTGGCCGGTTGTCTGCCAGTCGCCGTTGAAACATATCACGTTCCAGCATATGCTGAACGGTTGTATTTGACGACAATTCAATCAAATCACGCATAGTCAGTTTATTCAACCATTCGCCATTAAAGACCACTTTGGCTGGGTTGTCTGGGTCGTTAAAGTTGATAATTGGCGAAATCTGACGTACCCAATCGGCAGAAAATTCACGCACTTGTTCTGGGGACAATCGTGCACGTGCAGAATTACGGTCACTGGGGTCGCCAATGCATGCGGTAAAGTCACCGAACAATACAAAGACTTCGTGTCCCAGTTTTCTGAATTCTTCCAATAACATAAAATTCTTTGCGTGCGACAAATGCAACGACGTGTTCGTTGGGTCTGCACCGATAAAAAAGCGCAGTTTTTCGGTTAATAATTTTTTCTTAAATTCTGCACGCGATGGCAAAATATCAACGATTATGCCCCTGTCCAGAATTTCATCAATAATTTGTTCTTGGGTTTTCATTACTTAAATCCTTTGTTTTTTATGAATAAAAAATTGGCTTTGGCATATACCCCTTATGGTGCCAAAGCCAATCAACCCATAACACCATAAGGGGTTAATAGGCGTAATAAAAACCACGTACGCAAAACTGCGCAACATTTGAAATCTGATTAAAATGCAAACTATTTTTTGTCATTTCCCGTAAATTTTACGACATAAGACGTAAAATGTCAATTAATACGGCGAAAAAATTAACGACAAGACTATCTTTGCTTGTGCTGTTGTTTGCATTTGTATGCTATTACTGCTGCTGCACTCAAACCAAATCCCAACCCAATCAATCCGACCGTCTTGCAAATGTTTTTACGTTTTTCGCGTGCAACCTTGTCGTTTACTTCTTGCCAAATATATTCTGGCACGATTTCTTTGACAAGTTTGTATTCAACGCTGACACGACCTTTACCTTTTCCACGGTTTAAACTGACAGTTCTTGGCTGTTTTGCTTTTCTTTAAATTCAGCGTCTTGACGCCTGAAATAAGACTTGACAAGTCTGCACCACCGTATTACTTTTACCGGAACAAAAAAAGAGGCACTGAATGTCATTCGTACAAAAACACAGAAAAAATGCTACATTGTGCGACGGATGTGAAAACCGTTGCGAAATCGTGGTTCATCCCGTTGAAATAGATAAAAGTGGCGAAACAAAATACACTATAGAAATCGCAGGACAACAAATAACAGACTTTCAAAACAAAGAAGGCGATATTATATTAGTACAATGCAAAACAAGATTTATGTCATATGCGCTGGCTTATGCATGCAAAGTCGCAAGTATGTGTGACAATTACAAGACACGATAAAAAACGATGACTTTGACCTGCCCTTGGTCGCGCTTTTATCTTGTTTTATTTTGTGGATACGGTTTCGAAAATTGATTCTGTTGATTCTTTAATCATAAACACAACGCCCAACAACACGCAAATCCAACATTTATGCGTAACCATTAATAAAAAAAGAATATTTTGACTAAAATATTTGATTTTTTTTAATCGCTGGATACAATAATACGCATTATGAAAACATTCGGTGACGGTTCAAAAAAAAATAATAAAATCAAGTATCATAATGATACCAGTACAAATCGTACAACAAAAATATTAAAACAAACTTTTCCTGCCAGAATGTCCAGATTGCTAAATGTTTCGGAACATAAGTTGCCTGAAATATTAAAGCCATACGATTGTTTCACATGCAGATTAAACAGATTACGCAAGACAACACGCGCAAAGGTTATGGATACGGCACAAAAGTCTGGAATTATATTAGAACCACTTTCTTGGTATCCTGATGCATTTTTGGTAAATACAAGCAAATACAATTTAGTAACAACTGATTTGGTCAAAGGCGGTGTGCTATACATACAAAACGCTTCAAGTTATTTACCTGTTTTGGCATTGGAACCAAAACCAGGCGACACAATCCTTGATGCATGTGCCGCCCCAGGTGGCAAATCTTCACATATCGCGGCACTGACTGGCGGCGACATAGATTTGTGGCTGAACGACGGCATCCCCACACGTATTGAAAATATTAAACAGGTTCAAAAGCTGTTGGGCTTTAAACATAATAAGCTGACCACATTTCCTGTCCAAACAATAGACAAAGAAATCCATCAGCAATTTGATAAAATTCTGTTAGATGTACAATGTTCTGGCGAAGGTATGATGGATATAACCAAGCCTTTTACAATGCGATTTTGGTCTGTGGACAGGATAAAAAAATATATGCATTTGCAAACCAAGGCACTGAACGCCTGTTTCAAGTTGTTAAAACCCGGCGGAATACTGGTATATTCGACCTGTACCTTTGCGCCCGAAGAAAACGAAGCACCAATTTCAAATTTGTTAAAACATAATCCAGATGCAGTTATTCAGCCACTGGTGTTTGATTCAAAATACGTGCGACACGGCGAAAGAAAATGGGATAATTTTGTTTTTAACCCACAATTATCTGGCGCTTTGCGCGTATTACCCAGCCCAGGAATGGAAGGATTCTTCCTGTGCAGAATAAGAAAAGCCGTTGCAGGCGAAAAATTTAACCCTATTGACTTAAAAGAAAAGGGACAAAAATATGCACAAACATTGGCAAAGAAATAAATGCAAAAAAAACAACAAATAATTACACCGCCCAATCGGGCGGTGTGTTTTACTTTTCAGCTTCGGTTATCTTGGCACGCAGTTCGGGTTCATTTTTACATATCCAATCGTATGCATTTTCCATAAAGTCGGGGAATGATTTACGTTTTATGTACATGTCGCGCAGCGTGTCAAAAATCGGTTTCCCATCTATATCCATATTATAAAAATATTTATATGCGATATATTGTGGTGGTGGGGTCAGTTTTGCAATATCGGAATTTCTGATAATTGTTTCAACCACTAATTCCGATAACAGCCATTTCAGGTGCGGAAAATTATATTCTGCTATATCGTCATGGAAATGTTTTTGCCATGCGTAAAACCACACAAAGTGCGTTATTTCATGTAATGCCACTGCCACCGCATAATTCGGGTCAAAGTAATAATAGACGGAAAAACTGTTATCGGATAAATCACGCGGACAAATCGGGTTCAGTCCAACCAGCCCCACCATATCGTTTAATATTCCCGAACAATCTATATCAAACGCAGACGAATATGCGGCGTTCAGCTTTTCTGCAATCGGTTTCCACGCAGATTCAAACATATTGATTGATTTTTCAATATCTGCTTGTTTGTCGTTTCTGATTTTGCGCAGGTTGTCGGTCAGGTATTCAAATCTTTTTTCTTGGGTCAGTGATTGTGCATAATCAAAATCCAGAGATGGATGCGCCCGATATAGTTGCGATTTCCACCATGTTGGCGTATCGTCTGTCTGATGAAACAGAATAAAATCAATATCTGGTTCAAAATCTTTTTGGCACCATGTCAGTTGCATATGCAGTCCTTTGTTTCCCCTGTTATTCTATGATGTCTGGTGTGGTATTATTCATTGTTTCAATATCAAATGTTGCAATATATTCCCATTTGTTGTTATCCCAGGTAAAATGAAAACACTGACAATGTGTGATATCGCCCAGTTTTAATCCGCAACACCAACATAATGCACGTGTGACACCACCATGTGATGCGATTGCGATATTATTATGTGTGTCTTTGGCAACGATATCATCCAGGCATGATTTTATGCGATTGAAATTATCGTTGATTCTTTTTTGAATTTCATCCTCATCGCTGTACCAGAATCCAAATGTAGTTTCAATCAATCGGTCATCTGTGATGATTTCAATGTCAGGGTTGTTTATTGCGATTTCTGCGGTTTCTACAGAACGGCGCAGCGAACTGGAATATACGGCATCAATATTTTTGTCAGCCAGATATTCACCCAGTTTTTGCGCCTGTGCAATCCCTGTTGCGCTAAGTCCCATTTCTGGTTCAATTCCATTGCGGTCGCCATGTCTGAAAAAGAAAAAGTGTCGTTTCATTTCTTGTTTCCTTTCTTTCCCATAAATTATATCACAGGCAATCACACTTTGCATCACAGTTTTTGGCAAATTATGAATTGTAAAAAGAAACAATTTGTGTTATAATCCCTGCATGGTTCGAATAATTTTGTCTTTATTGTTTGCAACAATTGTTTCTCGTGCTGTTGCGGACACATCATCCCTGATTCTTGAAGCAGAACAAGCGTTCCAGGCTTCGCGTGTTGTTTGTTCCGGTGTTTCAGATGAAATCGCAAAAATTGCAAATATGTCAAAAGCAAATACGGCTGTTTCTGCTGTTGGAACTGTCGCTGCAAGTGGGGGCTTAGCGGCCGGTATAAAAAAATCTGGAACTGAATCCGAAATAGATACGATAATCAAAGAAATGTGCGAAGCTGGTGGTTGTACGCCGCAGGGTGTCGAAGCAATGAGCAATGAAGATTTCTTTGAAAAAGTAATAGAACCCATGTCCAGAATTGCAGAAATTGCAGAGCTGCGACAAAAAATCACCGAATCAAAAAAAGCAGGCAATTGGCGCACAGGTTTGATGGCGGGAACGATTGGTACTAATTTAGCATCTGCGATAATTTCTGGGTTAAATATAAATCAAACAGAATTGCAACAACATATAACCGCGTGCAACGAATCTATAAAAATTGCAACAGATGTTGAACTTAAGCTAAAAAAAGCTGGAATTAATCCGATAGAAAATCCTGTATTAAAAAAGTTGGACGACCTAAAAACCTGGTGTACACAAATTGATATAAATGATATAGAAAAAATCGAAAAAAGAATGAAGGGTGTACTGGGAACTTCTGTCGCAGGAACTGTTTTTGGGGTCGTTGGTACAGGGACCAGTGCCGCAGCTAATTCTGATAAGTATATGGACATCACAAACAAAGTCAGACTTTCGGACGAAGAAAAAAAGAAAGAAAAAAATTTGAATTTAACTGCAAATGTTATGGCTGGCGCTAATGTTGCGACTGGCGTTGTTGAAACCGGATTAAACATTTCATTAATTACGTTAACAAAAAAATTAATAACAAATGCTGAACGGTGCGAAAAGGTTTTTGAATGATGAATAAAATATTGCCGTTTTTAATGGTGCTTATGCCAACTGTCTGTTTGGGGTTGGATGACGCATGTACCAAGCCGTCAGAATTTACAATCGATAAACGATGTTATGTAACCGATGAACTAAAGAAAACATATCCGTATAATACGGTTGTTGCCTTGCTAGATCAAGATGATGTGGTGTATTGCACCGGCACAATAATAAAAGATGGTCTAAGATATGTGTACACTGCAAAACACTGTACAGACGTTAACGAGGACAATCTTGTAGACGAAACAATAACCATACAAACACAAGATGGCGCCACATACAAAGCCACAAATATACATATTCCGTCAACAGAAGCAGCCTATGGTAATTATGGTCTCGCAGAAGACAATTTGTATTCCGGCGATTGGGCAAAATATACTCTCTATGACAAGTCAGATAATTTGCCGTTCACAACGTTTACAACACGTCATAGTGGCATTTTGGGCAAGCTTGAAGCGACCGCAGAAAACACATCTGTTCTAGAAGCTCTTTTCCCGACTATAATGACATATAAAATGTTTTTTGACAATAATTATAATGCACAAGTGGTTGGATACGGTGCATTAAAAATTATGAGCGACAAAGAAATACAAGATTTCAAGGCTAAATACACTAATTTTTTAGAAACAAGTCTAGATGATGCCGTAAGAAAAGTATCCGAAGATGAAAACTTATCGGAAGATGAGATGCAGGAAACAATCGATTGGTATAAAACAGATAACCGTCGTACAGGATTTGTGGACGATGGTGATGGTGTAAATACTTACAATAAAATCGTAAAAGAATTTATATATGGTGCCCTGGAAAATGCATTGTCGTGGGGTGATTATAAAGCAATTTTCAAGGACATCAACAACTTAAAAACATCTTTCTGCCAATTAAATGTCGACGGCCATCAACAAGGCTGTCAAAGTTGGGGTGGAAATTCTGGTGGGCCAATATTTGACAAAGATGGTAAACTGATGGGAATCCTTACGCGTGCAAATCGTATCATTGGCGGTGAACGCCATGCAGGTCGGGATTATAATGATCCCAGCAATGATGACGTAGATTCAGATGGACGTCCAGATAGAAATATACACTTTTTAAAATAAAACTAAAACAAAGGTGCGAATTATGAAAAAAGAAACAAAAAAACAGAAGTTTAAAACCGCAGGGCTTATCGCGCTGTTGGCGGGCGGTTTGGCGGTTGGTGGTATTGCGTATAACAAAACAGCCACCGTACCAGAAGATGAAACCGTAAAAAAAACAGAAACCACATTATCTGAATTATCTGTTGAAACAATAGAAAAAAGTATTGAAATCTTGACATCTCATATCAGATCATTTAATAAACAGTTAGAAACAAAGGGTTTAAATCCCGAAGAACGTTTTGAAATAAGACAAGCAATCACTTTTACACGAAACGAAATCTATGAACTTCAACAAGAATTGAAACGACGACAGGATAAAACGAAAAAAACAGTTTATTTTGATACAGTACGTGACAGCAGATAGATTGCCCCGGGTCTTATTTGCAGGTATTTATAAAAAACGCACCAAATGGTGCGTTTTCAGACAGCTGATTATCCGCCTGCATCACACATCGCATCACATAGCATTTTGATAAAAAATGTGGTATAATACACAAGATAATCAAAGGAAAAGCGAATGGGAAAAATAATAAACAAATTTCCACGCAGTATTAATATGGGCGATTTTCAGTTGGTAAAACTGGAACCAACGGTTGAAAATGCTGAACGTTTGTTGTCGGCTATAAATGACAATCGTGAATTTCTGGGTGAATTCTTGGAATGGGTTGATGGCTATACCACAACCGATAAAACAATGGCGAATATTGAAAAGTCATATGGCGATGATAAGTGTTCGTACTTTATCATGGTGTCGGATGATATTGTGGGCAAGATTGGTTTTGTTGATACCGACGACAACATGGGCGAAATCAGTTATTGGCTGGCGCATGGCTTTAATGGTCGTGGTATTATGACACGTGCATTAAATAAACTGACCGAAATTGGTTTTACTGATATGGGCTTGAACCGCATTCAACTGACCTTGGACAAGCAAAATATTCGTTCTGCGGCGGTGGCGATGCGCTGTGGTTATGAGTGCGAGGGTGTCTTGCGTAAGTACTTTGTCTTGCGTGGTGTGCCACGTGATATGAAAATGTTTGCAAAGGTACTATAAAACCCCGCCCATGTGGGCGGTTTGTTATTCATATTCGTGTTGTTATCTGGTCTTGTAATGGTCGCACAGTTTTGCGATGTGTCGTGCTTTTTCTAACATATAACTTAGTTGTGCATTGGGACCTAAATAGCCTTGTGAAAATAAACTTTCTTCGTCTTCGGCTGTTCCACATGTCATACCGTTTCTATCTGTAAACTGATGGATTATTTCTGATCCAATCTTTGGAAAAAGCTCAGTTTTCTCTTTATAAACATCAAAGCAACAATGTTTTTCGCAACCGTCGCAATGTAAAATATTTTTTTTCTGTTCTTGTGTAAAAGACATGCTTTACCTCTTGCTTTTTTCTTAACAGATATTTAAACACAAAAAGACATTTGTCAAGTATTATTTGTGAATAAGTATTGATAATTTGGACAGTTATCCGCTTTGTTTTGCTTTCTTAGATTCTTGGCGGCGACTTTTTTGAATTATATCATCCATTGTTTTGATTTGTTCCAGTTGTTCTGCGGTAATAATATCAACAACTTCATATGGTTTATCTTTGATAGAGTTTAATATATGGAAAACATTTTTCCCAACGGCAACAGGTTGCGATTTTCTGGTTGTTTCCAAAATGCTTTAAATCCAGTTTCAGGATGCCACAATATGGAATAGATTTTTTTAATTGTTGCAATTCTTTGTTCATCTGTCATATCTATGCCTTTATATCTACAAATGTTGGTTTGCCGAATGCATATTCCAGTATTCGCCTATGGTCATCAAAGTGTCCTGCGCCAAATGTTGCCAGAACGCATTTGTGTGAATTTACTGCTTCAAAAATACATTTTACCATATGTGGGTCGCGTGAATACTTGTTTATGTCCGCCCATATTTTGTTTATTAAACTGCCGTTTTTATCTGGCGCATACCATTCAGGGTGCTGTTCATAAATATCGCTGATGTTGTTATCCGTGATTTCAAATCCAAATTGTTCCATAAAATATTCTTGAAATTCTTCTTTGGTCATAGGAGTTGGCAAGCCGTCATTCCAGTATTTATAAACGGTGTTTTTCAAAGCGCGTTCAATGGAAAAGTTCTCGCCAAAATGTCTTTTGTATTTGTGTGCATCATCCAGCATGAAAAATAATTGCATTTTTTTTGCGTTTTCAAGTGATATATTTACCATGTCTTTTAACCAATCTTTGTCCCCTGTATCGGCCAAAACAACATCTATGCCCTTGCGCATTCCGCACAATGCCGCATATTCTAATTCGTTTTGCAAGGCAGTCATATCTTCTGGTATAGTCAGTGTTGCATTTTTGTCATATTCAGTTACAACGCAATCAATATCAAAATCTTCAAAGCATTTGTTTATGGTTTTTACCGATATGTCGTTGTCATGTGCAGTACCGCAGTACACCAGTTTTTTATCATCAAATTCAAATAGTGCCACCATTGGTGCTGGTACATGTTCTGTAATATCAGAATAAGAATCCAACAAATCCATGTTTGGCGTGTATTTTTTGTTTTTTATTTTCATATCTATGCCTTTACCTTTTTGATTTTGGTGCGGTTTGGGATTTTCTGTAATATTATCGGTAATGTATCACGGTCATAGTTCCATGTCCATTTTATTCCGCGCATTAGGCCACGCAGTGTTTCGCGGTATGTTGTCTGCTCGATACCAACTTTGCGCCGGATATACCGTTTAATCTGCCGCCCAATGCGTATTGTGCGTGATGGGGATACAATGTGTATTTCGGTTGCGCGTTTCAAGATTGGGTTTACCCAGTCGGAAAATGATGCGCCCTCGGATATCCAGTCTTTGCCCCGGGCAAATTCAGCCGCCATTTCTGTGCGTTCGGATTCGGTGCGTTTGCGTGGTGTGGTGCCAGAATTGTCATGAAAAATCTCGTCCAAATGGCACAGGGGTAATTTGCGTGCCGCCGCCAACCGCCGCGCGTATGTTGTTTTGCCAGACCCTGGCGCACCAATGATATGAATTCGTGGCATTATCTATCCCTTATTTCCCACAAATTATACCACAGGCAATCGCACTTTGCATCACAGTTATTCATATTGTGTGTCGCCCCAATATACACCAACTCTGCCAGGTGTATTTTCTGGTGCGCTATAAAAGACAGACTTGCCATGTTGTAATTTTTTTAAGCCTAATCGCATCATTGTTGGTTTTATTTTATCTTTTACAACAGGGTCTTCTTTGTATTTTTTTAAGATTGTCATAATTCTGTCTTGTATATTTGGAATGTGTTTATGTAAATTTGAATATTTTTGTGTATTGACTGCTATACTCTTCAGAAAATCTATCGCATCGCGTGCACACATTCCGCGGTTTACGAAACGACCATAATCAAGTGCTTTATCCAGATATCTCAATGCATCTGCGAATTGTTCTTCTGTATCTTTTTTTCCTATTTTTTTTGTGCTTAACCGATTATATGCAGCGTCCCAATATTGATATGGATTTATTGTAAAGCCGTAAATATGATCTTTATCGTTATCGTCTGGATAATCAATAAATTCTGTCTTGGCCAAAGCTTTACATTTTTCTTGAACCAGTTCTTGTACGATGTCCCCCACCATATATGCTTCGGCTTCGACCGGCTGATTACGATATGCAACCGCATCCATTTTATGACTGATATAATTTTTGCTGTTAAATTGTATTATTTTATTCCATGTATCATTAGAACTTTTGTATGTGGGTTGCAATTCATGTGTAAATTCATGAAAAATAGTGTCCAGAAATTCTGCGGGTTCAGATTCTAATGAGCTTGTAGAGAAATTGAGTGTTTGTGCAACGTGAGGGTTAGATTTATAGAACGCAACAGAGTTGTCGCATGTTTCATATGTATTGGGCGTTTTTAATCCAGACGCCCCCATTACGAGACCAACCATCGTGGTCAGCCAGTCCAACGAACCCGGGATATTTTTACCGTTTTTTATTCGGTAAAATATGTACAATCTGAAATCAGGGTTTTCATATAATTTATTAAACGCGGTGATGGTTCGATTGCGGATTTCTTGCTTAATATCGTTTGGTATAGAAAATTTTTGATACAGACCAAGCAGCCCTGCCTGAGAGGCCTTAGTAATTGTTTTATAAAATTCGTTTAAATAATCTGTCATATTCTATCCCTTATTTCCCACAGATTATACCACAACGCATCACACTTTGCATCACTGTTTTTTTATCTTTCCTGTGCGGTTTATTTTATATCATAAGATACTGCGGCAGCAATTGTGTTATGCATATAATACGAACTTTGTTCTGTGGCAAATTTCTTGTATAGCTCAACATCTATATGGTTATTGTTCAGATAATTGTCTTCCACAAATTTCATCAGTTGTGTTGCTATCATTGCATATTCTGCATTATAGAAATCTATTCTGTGTGCATCTTCGTGTGCTAAATCTCTTAGAAAAAGTCCCAGGGCACAACGTTCC
>JAZNGD010000041.1:0-7128 GCA_045576255.1 Candidatus Enterousia sp. | reverse complement strand
TAAAATGATTTTAATACTAATTCATCAATCCAAAATTATCTTTGACTTTTTTTATCTCTCGTCCAATCTCCAACAATTCAGTTCGCGAATTGCATGACAAGCACAACCAAGATTGACAAGCCCGCCGAATGGCGGGTTTTTGTTAGGGTGCTAATATTTTCACCGAGTTCGAAAGTTTGAATTTGGAAAATGGCAAAATTTTGACACTTTCGAACTTTTGTGATACAATTTTTAAAAAGGATTAATTTTATGAAAGATTTATCACATTTTCCGCAAACAATCAAAACACCACGATTGGTATTGCGTGTGATTTTGCCGACCAAAGAAAACGCAACAAAACTTTTGAACATTATTGAACAAAATCGTGATTATCTTATGGAGTGGCAAGGGCATTTTGGCGAATTAAAAACCATTGATGATGTGGTGGCATATTTAACAAAACGTGCTAATCAAATTAAAGACAACCAAGGTATGTGTTTTTATATCTATCATAACGATAATATTATTGGTCGAATTCGCTTTTTTAATATTCAAGATAAAGGGTGCGAAATAGGATATTGGTTGATAAAATCTGCAAATGGCAACGGATTTATGAGTGAGGCACTGCAAGCATTAGAAACAGAATTATTCAAATTTGGTTTTGGCAAAATTACATTGGATATAGACAATGGAAATATTCATTCAGAAAATCTGGCAAAGCGTAATAAGTATAAATTAGAAAAAGTATTACCAATGGCTTCATGGGCAAAATGTGTTGGAAAATGTGATTCTTTGATTTATGTAAAAGAAAGATAATATTTATCTTTTAACTCATCAATTTTATTTGCCTTTGAAAAATTATCATTGCCGAACCGCAGAATTTTGTTTTTGTTGTAAAAGTATATAATCTGCCATCATTTTTTCCACTGCGCCCGGTAAATCTGTTTTAATTGCTTCTGGGGTTATATATTTATTTGCAAACGAATTTTCATACGGTGGCTGTACAGGTCTCTTAATACACTCATAGCAAATCAGATCTACTATACGTTCTTTTAAATCTTGTGGTACTTTATATTTTTGAATAATCGGTTTTTCTATCAACATATGTACAAATTCGTGAAACATAATGCCAAGAAATTTGGTAGCATCGTCTGGATAACGAGACATACGGAACAACATCAATGCTACATCATCACTTTTTCGCCAATAGTTTGATCCCCGACCATAACTGCATTGAATTTCTAATTTTTTCGGCATAATGGCATTCCACGCCTTTAATAAAGGTACAAGATGTTGATTTACCGCTTGTTCAAATTTCGGTTTTACATCATCCTCAAAAATATTATCCAAGTGTTGCAATTTCTTTACATTGTAAACCTTGTTTACAAAAATATTTTTGTAATGTTCTATATCCTTGTCGTTCAAAGTTTCTTTGTCAAACATTTGCTTAAATTCGTCTGCTTGTGGTATAAAATCTATGTATGAAGCACGATAACGTTTCAGCAATTTATGATACAAAGAATGATTGCTTAACATAAAATTCCACGCTTCTTCTGCTGTCATCGGCCGCATTGTTATTTGCATATAAAATCCTTTTTCTCTTGGTGATTATACCATAAATTCGTGTTTAAATCTATTTATCTCTTGCCCAATCTCTGCCAATTCTGTTCGCGGATAGCAGGCCACACGAACGGAATAGTTATTGCGAAGTAGTGCCACACATAGTTTCAACGACGTGTGGCGGACATAAGCAACCGCCCAAACGGGCGGTTTTTCTTTTGTTTTTATAATTCGATCTTTTTTAAAGTCAAAATTTAATGTTCTTTGCGGTTGCGGCGTGAAAGTGCCAAGCCTGTAAATGTTGCGGCCGCGCCACCCAGTAACATATTTTTATTTTTTTTTGTTGTGATGTTATAGGTTTCAAATCCCTTTTGTTCAGCAAGCGCTTTGTACCCAGCAGAAAGGCCGGCTATCATCATAACAATTATTCCGCCAGAAATCAGCGTTGTGTTTACTAACGAACGAAAAGTGTTTTTGTTCATATCTTTTTCCTTGTAGTTTGTTTTTAACGTTCTTTGTTTTTGGTTCTTGATAACAAGGCGCCAGCCATCATAGAAATTAATCCACCTGCGCCAACTTTGACCAATGTTTTGTCCGATGCCATTTCAGTGGTGTCAATACCTTCTTCTTCTGCCGATGTTTTATAGTCAGAGGTGCTTACTGCTGAAAACGTAGCAAGCATTCCGCCAAAAAATAATGTGGCAACCAGGTAAGGGCGAAAATTTTTTTTCATTTTTATTACTCTGTTTCGATATTGATATTTATTATATAGTACAATAAACGCGTTTGTCAAATTATTTTTTTTTAAATTTATTTGTTGATAAGAATTTTATACTGTGCTACAAATCCCAGTAAGGAAGTTTTTTTATAAAAAAGGGGGAAATATGTCTTGTCCAAAGCATTTTGCTGATTTTTTAAAGGTTTGCAGTGTTTTGCCTGTGTTTGCGGTGGTGCCGGCTTTCGCAGTTGTGCCAGATCCTGTTGATGGAATTGTAAATAATCAAACCGTTTCGGGTGAAACAAATGGTGGTTATCGTTTGAATGACTTGGATATGGATTTGATGATCGTTGGATCTGAATTTACAAATAATTCATATGATGGATGGGGGGCTGCTGCCTGGGCGACCAGTGGGCACGATTTGACATTGGTTAATTCTAATTTTACTGGCAATACATCCGAATCTGGGGGTGGGGCTGTTGGGGCTGGTACGGCTGCCAGGATGTTGAAAATCAATGGTGGAACATTTAAAAATAATCACGCGGTTTATGACGGTGGTGCAATTGCGTCTTATTCTGGGTTAATGATTGCTGGGGCGACATTTGATGGAAATACGGCACAATATGATGCTGATGCAAGTGGCGTTTATAATGTCGCAGTTGATGATGATATGCCAATTGGTGGTGGGGCAATCGCGTTGGGTGCGGTTTCAAATACAACTGTTGCTGCAATTGATACAACGACATTTAAAAATAACAAGTCTGGTAAAAATGGTGGTGCAATCGGTACACGATTGGCGTCAGATGCAGATAACAGTGCTGCAAAGTTGGATATCGCTGCAACGTTTGAAAAAAATGCGGCTGCAAAAAATGGTGGCGCAATTTATAATACTTTTTATGCAAACAATGGTCTGGGCAAGGGTAATGGTGTGACTGTGACGGGCGCTTTTGTCGGTAATGAGGCTGGACAAAAGGGTGGTGCGATTTATAATGATGGTACTGTTGATTTAGGTGGTAATGCAGGTGGCGTCTTAACACTGAATCAGGCAAAGTTTACCGGTAATTCGGCTGGTGTTGATGGTGGCGCAATTTATAATGACGGGACATTGAAAATTAATGGCGGTGAATTTGTTGGTAATTTCGCCAAAAGTCAAGCCGGTGCGATTTATAACGGTAATGGCGGTTCGCTGACAATTGACGGCGCAACATTTGCAGAAAATAAATCTGACGGTTCGTTTGGTGCGATTGCATCTGGAACAAAAGCCGTCAAGACCGAGATATTAAATTCTGTATTTCGTGATAATTCTGCTGGCGACGTTGGGGCGTTGGGTTTGTTTTCGGGCGCGACACTTACAAATGTCAGCTTTATAGACAACGAAGCAACTTCAACAGCTAATGGTATGGACGGTGCAGGGGCATTGTTCTTGGGCGCGGCTTCTAAGACAGTTATGACGGATGTTTTGTTCCAGGATAATGAATCTGCGTTGCGTGGCGGTGCAATTTCAACCAGAAGTGCGGATATTGCGAATAACAAAGATGCACGTCTTGATATTATAAAGTCCAAATTTATCGAAAACGAAGCCAAAACAACAGGTGGCGCAATCGATAATTATCTGTACAGCAGTGTCAAAGATGTGACTGCCGTGTATATCGCAGATACAAGCTTTACAAAAAATATGGCGGCCAGGGGCGGCGCAATTTACAATCATGGCGAAGCAGACAAAGGTGGTAATATTGCTTCGGTACGCTTGGAAAATGTAAGCTTTGTTGGAAACAAGGCCAGCGAACAAGGCGGCGCAATTTATAACGAAGCAGGTGCTGGTATCGTAATGAATGGCACAAATATCTTTTCAGGCAATATCGCAGACAAGGCTAAAAATGATATTTATAATGACGGTGCAATAAAAATAGAAGGCGGTGAAACTTCAATCGGTGGTGGAATTATTGGTAAAGGTACATTGGATATTGCCAGTGGCGCTGTGTTGAATATTGGAACCGCAACTGTTAATCAGTCTTTGATAAATATTGATGGAACGGTTAACGCTTCTGTTTTAAACAGCGATGTTCGTGATAACGGAAAATTGTTCGGTGAAATTACAGGTTCTGGTGTAATTAACTTGGATGTTTCTTCTGTTGGTACGTACAAGATATTTAACAATAACAGTGACATCAAGATAAATGTTGGAACCGCTTATTTGGTTGAAAATAACGGCGCAGATGGTCTTGTTGTTTCAACAAAGCCAATTGATATGCTGGTACAAGAAGAAGGTCTTTCTGAAATGGCGGCTGGCGCATTGGTCGGTTTGGCAAATTCGTCAGATAAAAACGTTCAAAGAATTTCTTTGTTGGCACAACAGGCTTTGAATTCTGGTAATACAGATTTGTTGGAAGCAGAAACTGTAAAAATGAGTCCAGAAGACGGTGTCGTTGTCCAGGCTGCTGCAACTGCTGCACATAACCAAGTTATGTCTTTGGCTGCTGGACGTATGGCAGGTGGACAAGGAATGACAACGGTTGGTAATTCTTCTTCACAATACGGCAGTGGCAGTGCATCTTATTATGGTGGCGGTCGTTCCGGCGGTGATGAAAATGCAACCCAAGAAAGTGGTTTCTGGGCACAAGGATTGTTTAACAAATCTGAATATACAGATGTTTTCCATGGGTATACACGCGGATTTGCTGTTGGTGTAGATACGCTGATTGATAACAAGTATACATTGGGTGTCGGGTTGGCGTACAGTAATTCTGATATTCATTCAGGCAGTCGTGATACAGATATAGACAGCAAGACAATGTTTATATATGGTCAATACAAGCCAAGTGAATGGTTCTTGAACGGTACATTCGCGTATACTATGTCTGAATATACAGAAAATTCAAATCCGTTTGGCGGAATGCTGGAATCTACATACGATGTCGATATGTTCGGTTTACAGATGTTAACAGGATATGAATTTGCATCTGGTTTTGTGCCAAGTGCTGGTTTGCGGTATCTGCATACGGCGCAAGAAGAATATTCAAATGGTATTAATACTGTCAAGGCGATGGATTCAGATTATTTGACAGGCGTTTTGGGTGTAAGTTATTCGTTCTTGGCAAAGAACACTCAGACTTTCCAACTGCGCCCAGAATTGCGTGCGGCTGCGACGTATGATGTTGTCAGCGACGATTCTGAAACAACTGTTCTGGTTCCTGGTGTCGGTTCTTCTTATACCATTGGCGGCAACAGCTTGTCAAAATGGGGAACAGAATTTGGTATCGGCTTGAATATGCGATACAAAGCGATGGAAATATCTTTGATGTATGATTTGGGATTGCGTCAAGATTTTACATCACAAACAGGTATGATAAAAATCCGCAGTTCTTTCTAAAAAAACAAAAGCCCCAAAATTGGGGCTTTTTTATTTGATTGTCGCCTTGCAAGTTTTAAAAATAGGTGTTATTATTTGTTGCGTTGTATGAAAAATAAAAGGTTTTAAAATGTCACAGAAATTATTTGATATGTTACAAGAACGTGGATTTGTCAAAGATATGACTCACCCAGAACAAATAAAAAATTTGTTAAATGGGGATAAAAAAATAACCTTTTATTTAGGTATTGATCCAACTGCGGATAGTCTGCATATTGGACATTTTTTTGCATTGCGTATGTTTCGACATTTGCAAAATGCAGGTCATCGTGGAATCTTGGTTATTGGTGGTGCAACCAGCTTGGTGGGCGACCCAACAGGAAAATCTGATATGCGTAAAATGTTGACCAAAGAACAGGTGCAACATAACTTGGAAGAAGTAAAACAATTAGCGAGTCATTTCGTCTTGCCAGGGACAGAAATTGTCAATAATGCAGACTGGATGAATAAATTCACATATGTTGATTTTATGCGATTGGTTTGTGTGCATTTCAATGTAAATACTATGTTGGCCAGCGAGGCTTATGCGCGTCGTCGTGAAAATGGTGGATTGACTTTCTTGGAAATGGGATATATGCCAATGCAGGCGTATGATTTCGTGCATTTATATAATGACAAGGGGTGTGTGCTGGAAATTGGCGGCAGCGACCAATGGGGAAATATTGTCGCAGGGACCGAATTGTTTAGAAAAATGAATCTGGAACAAGGCAATGCAAAATCAGAAATATATGGTTTGACATCACCGTTGTTAATGACTGCAGACGGAAAAAAGATGGGCAAAACAGAAAAGGGTACATTGTGGGTCGCGCGCGACAAGACGACACCGTTTGATTTCTATCAGTATTTTTACAACACCGCTGATGAAAATACAGAACTGTTATTGTCGTTGTTTACAGATATTCCAATGGATGAAATTAAATCTATGTGCAAGGCTGATATTATCGCTGCGAAAAAACGTATGGCTTTTGAAGTGACAAAATTGATTCATGGGCATGATTTGGCACAATCTGCAGTTGATACGGCGACTGCCTTGTTCGGTGGTGGGGCGGATATGTCGAATGTGCCAAGTGCTGAAATCGAAATGTCTGGCGATATGGGGGTTTTAGATTTCTTGGTTGCAACGGGTTTGTTCCCATCAAAATCCGAAGCGCGTCGTATGGTCGAACAGGGGGGAATTCAAATTGATGGCAATAAAATAACAGATATAAAGTATGTTGTGCCGGTCGCAGATGAATATATGGTGCAAAAAGGAAAAAAGACTTTCTTGAAGGTTATCAAGAAATAAAAAAAACAGGGCGATGCCCTGTTTTTAAATTGTTTGATTTATATGTTCTATCAAAGTTTCCAAATAATTCCAACATGCTTCGACAGTTTCGTTGTCCGCGAAATTATGCGGTTGGTTTATTTTCAGTAAATATTTGTACGCTTGGTTTACATCTGCAAAGTACATAACTTTTGTATT
>JAZNGD010000040.1:0-13257 GCA_045576255.1 Candidatus Enterousia sp. | reverse complement strand
AGTAGTGTCCTGCGAAGTAGGACGTTCAACATGATATTTTTATAAATTATGAATCCGTTTAAAAGTATCTATATTCTGGCAAAAAAATTCTACATTTTCCTTGATTACCTTGGCCGGATTGCCAGCAATCACAGTATAAGGTTTTGAAAAACAACCACTTAAAACAGAGCCAGAGCCGACGATAGTATTATCGGGCAACTGTGTATTTTTATTAATAATTGTTCTTAACCCTATCCAACAATGATTTCCTATTACACAATCACGTTTTTGCAAATTTAAAATATTCGTTGTATCACGTTCTACTATTGTATGGCCGTCTGTTGTACGTATAACAATATTATAAGAAAACATACAATTATCACCAATAATACACCTGCTGCCATCACCAAGACAAATTTCTGTACCGTTCATAGAAGTGCCCTTACCTATACGCAATTCTGTCTTTATGCCATCCAAGAATACAATACGTGCGGCAATTCCTGTTGAATCCAAAGAATCTTCCAAAACACATATATTTTCGATACATTTATCGGAAAAAGAAATGTGTATATTTCTTGATTTTATATTTTTATGTATTTTTACAACATTTTTAACCCCAGAATTTTTAATTCTTATTTTACGCGGCAGTTGTCGTGCATACCTGATGACCTTTTCCGAACCGTCACCAAAAATAATTACTTTAACATTTGAAAAATCGGGAAACACACCCGGCAGCAACTTTTTAAAGAATGATTTTATATGCCGTTTTAAACGAGAAATTGACTTGCTACTCATAACATCCCCTTGATTTTTTATATTATGGAAATAATGTTGCAACACAACAAAAAAGTCAATTATATTTAAACAATTGTACAAAAATAAAAAAAGACTTGATTTTTAATAATATATAACCTAAAATCGGTCGCAGAATAAGATAAAAGGCGAATAAAATGGCATCTAAAAAAGGCAGCAAAGAAGTTGTACAGTTAAGAAATAACGAAACTGGCGTCTTCTATATCACAACTAAAAATACCAAGTCCGAAAATACTCAGGGCAAAATGAAATTCCGCAAATATGACAAAAAACTGCGCAAGCATGTTGTTATGACAGAAGCGAAAGTATCACACTAGGTCTGTTTGCGATATTCATTGTGATATTACAAAAATTTCCCCAACCGGGGATTTTTTTTATGACTTTGATACCACATTGCATAATTTTTTCGACAAAACACTTGACTTTGCATACAAAAAACATATAATTTGCATAAACTTTTCGCCAAAATGGCGTAAACACATAAACAAAAAAACAAAAAGAGAAAGCAATATGACTGAATTTGCAATCTTTCAAACTGGCGGCAAACAATATCGCGTTGCAAAAAACGATATTATCAAAGTTGAAAAACTGAATGCCGAAGGTAAAGTTGAATTCGACCAAGTTTTAATGGTCGGCGACAAAGTTGGCACACCCTTTGTAGAAGGCGCCAAAGTTGTCGCAGAAGTGGTTGAACAGAAACGCGCTGACAAAATTTTGGTCTTCAAGAAAAAACGTCGCCAAAATTATCGTCGCACTGCCGGTCATCGTCAGTATGTGACTGTTTTGAAAATAACAGACATCAAAGCCTAAGGAGCATGAACTATGGCACATAAGAAAGCTGGTACGTCATCTGCGAACGGACGCGACTCAAAAGGACGCAGACTGGGTGTTAAAAAGGCTGGCGGCAGTCGTGTTATCCCAGGCAATATCATTATTCGCCAACGTGGTACATCTGTACACCCTGGCTTGAATGTCGGCATGGGCAAAGACCATACATTGTTTGCTAAAATCGCTGGCATCGTAAAATTCAAAAAGGGCAACGGCGACAGAAAAACTGTTTCTGTTATCCCAGAAGAAGCAAAATAATTAAAAAAAATCCCCCAATCGGGGGATTTTTTATGGTATAATATCATAGACTGCAAAGGGACAAACATGGCAAAAAGTATGTACGATATTATCAAAAAGCAAAATGGTGAACATTTTGCCAAAGCTATTCGAAACTATGATAACGGCATTTTCGATGTGCCAGACATCGATAAAATCGTAAAATATGCCGGACCTGACGCAGAACCAATTATGAACTATCTGGTATCTTTGAAAAATATTCAAATTGAAGAACACGCCGCACACAAAGATCCAATCGCATTATTGGACAAGGCTGGGTATAACGCTTATGTCGCAGATACACTGGAAAAACAAAACGCAATAAAAAAATATTACGCACGCGGCGAAGAACTGTGCACTTTCCGCGACCCAGACAGGTTTAAAAAATACTATATCATCAATGCAGTTCGCAAAGATGTTGATAAAATTAAACGAGAAGATTTTACAAAACCCGAACGCGACGACAGATACGGCACATCTGTAATTTCAATTCAGGTTTTAAAGACTGGCGGTTTTATCAGCATAAAAAACAGATACAATCATACCGTCAACAATCCTGACAACACTCTAAACTCTAACCCAGACAATATAATTCCAGGATTGGCTGATGCGATTAAACATCATTTTAATGTCGATTTTTCGTCACGACAGGTTCTGCTGTACGGGAACTATACATTAATCGACAAACAAATATATCATTACCAGGGCGAACAAAACAATGTCTATTGGTCAGAAAATTCTTATCTAATAGACGGACATATTGTTGAAATTAATAAAGATTCACAAATAATGCTGGGCGACGGATTGCTGTTGGATTTAAAACAAAAAAAAGTTCATGATTTAATAAGTCAGGAGCCATATGATTTTGCGGAATCGCTGAACCATGCGATAGAAAACAAAACATTACAGATAGCAAAAAATCCGCAAGGTGGACATGATATTTTTGCAGACAAAAAACGAATTTTAACTGTTAAAAATGCAGAAATAGTAAACATAAACATACCTGATGCACACACAATTACACTTAGCAATATTAATCTGCGCGGCGACCTGGATTTTACTGATGTAAAAACTCTTGATTTATATCGCGTTGATTTATCACACGCAACAAGTATTAAATTCCCGAAAGAAACAGAACACCTTCGTTTGGAATTCGCCAAGCTTCCTGCATATGACCTGGATTTTGGTGATGCAAAAACTCTTGATTTAGATTCTGCTGATTTATCGCGTGCAACAAGTATTAAATTCCCGAAAAAAATGAAAAAACTTCATTTGAGAGGAGCCAAGCTTCCCGCATGTGACCTGGATTTTGGTGATGTAAAAAATCTTTATTTAGATAATGCTGACTTATCGCATGCAACAAGTATTAAATTCCCGAAAGAAACAGAACGCCTTGTATTGGAACGCGCCAAGCTTCCCGCATGCGACCTGGATTTTAGTGGCACAAAAGAGCTTTATTTAAATTACGCTGACTTATCGCATGCAACAAGTATTAAATTTTCGAAAAAAATGAAAAAACTTCATTTGAGAGGAGCCAAGCTTCCCGCATGCGACCTGGATTTTAGTGGCATAAAAGAGCTTCGTTTAGACGGCGCTGATTTATCGCGCGCAACAAGTATTAAATACACATTCAAATATGCGTTCGTATACGGAACAGAAAAAATATTACAATCTGTACAACAAAAACTAAAAAACATGAGGCTAATACAAAATGCAAAAAATCAAAATGATTCTGAATAATGGTGATGTTATTATTGAAACATTACCAAATGTCGCACCAAAACATGTCGCGCGTATCACAGAACTGGTTAAATCTGGGTTTTATGATGGACTAAAATTTCATCGTGTAATTGATGGGTTTATGGCACAAACAGGTTGCCCATTGGGCAATGGCACTGGCGGCAGTGGCACAAAAATTCCAGCAGAATTTTCGGCCGAACATTTCGCGCGCGGCGTTGTTGGTATGGCGCGTGCAACTGATGTGAATTCGGCAGACTCGCAATTCTTTATCTGTTTCGAAGATTGTGGTTTCTTGGACGGAAAATATACCGTTTGGGGGCGCGTTGTGTCGGGTATGGAATTTGTCGATAAAATTAAACGCGGCGACGAATTTGATAACGGTCATGTCGAAAACCCAGACAAAATTATAAAAATGGAAGTAATCGATTAAAAAAAATCCCCCAATCGGGGGATTTTTTATTTTCCAAACTTTCCACTGCGTGGAAAACCAACAGGCACAGTACGCCCCTGGGATGCACGCTTGCCGCGCCAAGGCGACCAATCGTCCATCTTGGTTGTGCCACGACCCGTCGTCCACCCAAAACCATCTGATTCATTAAAGAACATAATATCCAAAACAGATGTACGTTCGGCGTTATATTTTTGTAATATCACACCTTTGCCGCGTGACATTTCCGGAATTTCGGACGCATTGAATATTAACAACTTGTCGTTTGAACCAGACATAGCAACAGTATCGCCAGATGCCACCACACACATATGCGCAGGATTTTTTGCATCGACATTCATAACCTGTTTACCGTTCTTGGTCTGGGCCAAGCAATTTTCGCCAGATATAACAAAGCCATTTCCATGACGCGTTGCCAACAAATATTTCGTATTTGTATCCAAGACAAACGCGCTTACAATCGCTTCGTCCGCGCCAATATCGGCCATCATACGAACAGATTCACCAAAACCACGCGCAGACGGCAAATCATTCGCAGACAATGTAAACATTTTGCCCCCTGCCCCGAACAGATTTATTTTATCTGTGGACATTGCGTGGAACGCGGTTTGCAATTCGTCACCTTCTTTGAATTTCATATCCAGCGCATTCAAATCCAGATGTCCCTTGGCAGCACGTATCCATCCCATTGTTGACAGAATGATTGTTAACGGTTCTTTTTCGATAAATTCATCTGCATTAACAACGATTTCTTCAGTCTGTTCCGCCCAAGTTGTACGACGACGACCCAATTTGGTCTTTTTATCAAACGTCTTTTTAATATCATTAAACCACGCCTTTAACTGGTCATTTTGGGCATCTTCACTGGCCAATAACGCAGTCAGTTGCGCCTGTTCTTCCCGCAGGGCGGCATCTTCACGCTTGATTTCCATTTCTTCTAATTTACGCAAAGAACGCAGACGAGTGTTCAAAATCGCTTCAACCTGAATATCTGTCAAATTAAATTCTGCAATCAATACGGCCTTGGCATCGTCTTCATTTCTGATAATTTCAATAACCCTGTCCAAATTCAAATACACAACCAGTAAGCCGCCCAAGATTTCCAATCTGCGCGCAATGTTGTTTAAGCGCCACTGGGTACGACGACGCAATACAGACTTTTGATGCGCAATAAATTCACGTAAAACATCGCCAATCGGCATTACACGTGGCGCGCCATTTGAATCTATCACATTAAAGTTCATATTAAAGCGATATTCTAAATCCGTCATCGCAAACAAGTGCGCCATCATTTTGTCCGCAGGAATATTGCGCGACTTTGGCGAAATAACAATACGAACATCTGTGGTTGATTCATCGGCAATATCGTCAACCAGCGGTAATTTCTTGGCATCAATTAATGTGGCGATTTGTTCCACCAATTTGGACTTTACAATACCATATGGAATTTCCGATACCACAACTTGCCAACCGCCGCGCTCTAAATTTTCAATTTCCCATTTGGCGCGAATACGGAATGCGCCTTTGCCTGTATCGTAATTTTTTACAATAGTTCCAAAACCATCAATCAAAATACCGCCAGTCGGAAAGTCAGGCCCAACCATCTTTTTCATAATTTGCGCTGTGGTCGCATCAGGTTTATCCACCACCAGATTCAGGGCATCACAAACTTCTGATACATTATGGGTCGGAATGTTTGTAGCCATACCAACCGCAATCCCCATACCACCGTTTGCCAACAAATTCGGAAATGCGCCAGGCATAACAACAGGTTCCGATGTAGTACCGTCAAAGTTCGGCATCATATCAACACTGTCTTCGTCCAACCCTTCCATAATCAACATAGCCGCTTCGGTCATCTTGGATTCTGTATAACGATATGCAGCCTGGGGGTCACCGTCAATATTACCAAAGTTGCCCTGACCATCAATTAATGGATAACGGACAGAAAAATCTTGGGCCAAGCGAACCATCGCGTCATAAACAGAACTGTCCCCATGCGGATGATAATGCCCCAGCACATCACCAACAACCGTCGCGCATTTGCGAAACGCGGCACTGGGCGACAATTTTTGACGCAACATAGAATACAAAATGCGGCGATGCACAGGCTTTAACCCATCGCGAACATCAGGCAACGCGCGCGATACAATCGTGCTGACCGCATAAGACAAATAACGTTCAGACAATGCGTCTGATAACTGTTGTGAACCAATGTTTTCGATAACTTCTTTACTCATAGCAATAAAAATTTAGAACATTTGAAAAAAAATAACAACAGAAAAAATCGCCCGACTGGGCGATTTTTATTTGTTAATAATTTCCAGAATCTTGGCGTTGACTTCTGACAGCGCAATTCGTTCTTGTTCCATTGTATCGCGATGACGCAATGTGACAGTCCCGTCTTCCATTGTTTGATGATCAACAGTAATGCAAACAGGTGTCCCAATTTCATCGTGTCTGCGATAGTTCTTGCCAATATTACCAGAATTTTCCAATTCAATACGACCAATTCCCAAACGACGTAATTTTGATACGATTTCATTGGATATATCTAATAATTCTGGAACATTACGCGCCAACGGAATAACAGCAGCCTTGACCGGCGCCAACGCCGGCTTTAATTTTAAAACAGTGCGCGTTTTTCCGTCGCCTAAATCTTCTTCGGTGTACGCTTCCAGCATAACAACCAACATCGCACGATTGACGCCCATCGCGGTTTCAATTACATACGGGATAAAGTTTTCGCCAGTCTGTGGGTCTGAATAAGACAATTTTGTTGTACTGTCTTTATTTTCCAAAACATTTGCATGGATTTCAAAATCTTTTTGACCCTTGGTATGAGAACCCAAATCAAAATCTTGACGATTATGAATACCTTCGACTTCGTCAAAACCATCCGGGAATTTGTATTCAATATCATATGCAGCCTTGGCATAGTGTGCCAATTTGTCGTGTGGTGCAAAACGAAATTTTTCCGCAGGTATCCCCAGAACGTTTACCCACCACGCCAGACGTTCTTCCATCCACATTTTGTGGAACTTTTCATCATCAGTCGGATTTACAAAATATTGCATTTCAGCCTGTTCAAATTCGCGCATACGAAATACAAACCCACGCGGAGAAATTTCGTTTCTGAAAGACTTACCAATCTGGACAATTCCAAAAGGCAATTTATGCGGACGAGCATCCAGAACATTTTTAAAGTTTGTATATGTTGTTGTCGCTGTTTCTGGACGTAAATACGCATTAACCGCACCATCCGCAGTCGCACCAACAGATATCCCCATCATTAATTGATACGCACGTGGTTCTGATATTTCTGTACTGCCACAATTATCGCATTTTGTTAAATCTTTCATTTTATCTTGGCGCATACGCGTGCCGCACTTTTTACATTCAACCAGTGGATCAGAAAAACCAGCTTCGTGGCCAGAATATTTCCACATTAAACGATTAGTTATCAATGCAGCATCCAACCCTTCGATGTCATCGCGCGAATAAACCATTGCATTCCACCACGCATCGCGAATATTCTTCATCAATTCGACACCGTATGGGCCATAGTCATATGTACCACCCAATCCACCATAAATTTCAGAACCTGTAAAAATAAATCCGCGTCGCTTACATAACGCAACAACATCATTAATTGTTTTTGCTGGCATAGTTTTATCCTTATAATTTATAAACTGCTTATATATTATATGTTTTTTATATTTTTACAATAAAAAATCGCCCAACTGGGCGATTTTTTATTTCATATCTGGCCCAATCGCACTGACCGGACAAATAGCAGCACACGTGCCACAAGAAATGCACTTTGCCGCGTCAATAATGCACTTGCCATCAGTGTCAATTGTTATTGCGCCAACCGGGCACATTCCCATACAACTGTGACAACCAATACATTTTGTTTTATCTATTTTATATGCCATTTCTTTTTCCTTTATTTTTAATCCCTGTTAAACAAACTTAATAAATACTGGAACATCGCGACGAACGAGATATACAAGTGCAACGCACCCAATACCGCCAGCTGATTTTTCTGGGTTTCATCACCAATGACAGCATATGCACGCTTTAAATTTTGCATATCGTACGCAGTAAACAACGCAAATACCAATACACCAATCAAGCACACAATTGTGCCAAATGTTCCACCAAGCATCGCAGGCCAAATAAAACCCAATAACCCAATTACGATTAAACCAATCATTCCCATCATTAAAAACACACCCAAGAAAGACAGATCTTTAACAGTCTTGTATCCAAACAGCGCCATACACGCAAACATCAACGCAGATACAATGAACGCCAACAATATCGACGCAGGATTAACCGCCAACGCAAACGCAATCAAAGGCGTCATTGTCACACCAATCAACACTGCGTACAATGCCAACAATAACGCCGCAGTCGTTGGCTTCATATTAAATACACGAACCTGGGCCCAGATAGACAGCGCCAACCCACCAAATAATAAGACATAATACAGCCCAGACATTCCGCCAGTATGAATGTTGAACAAATACTGTAAACCACCACCCCACATCGTCATATATGCCGCAACCGCAGTCAGCCCAACAGCACCAAACATCAACGCAAAAATACGCTTGAAATATAAATCAATCCCAGACTTTTGCGAAACGCGCGACGCAGAAATACGACGAGCTGTCGTGTCTTTGATAACAGATTTTTTTTGTACCATTTTTTCTTTTCTCCTTGTTTTTATAATGAAAATATAGTACAATATATTGTGTATTTCAAGATAATAAAAGGTTTTTTTATGCCAAGATTTAGACCAAAGAAAGAACCAAAGGTAAGCTATTTCGAACAAGAAACAAAAAACGAAATGATTAACCGCTGGATGCAAAACACTGTCGCTGCGATGATTGCCAAAGATCAAAAACTGCGTGGCGGCGATATTGATGGCGCAGAAAAATGCGAAAAGGTTATTGCAAACAATATCGAAAGTATCATTCGTACCCAAGAAGCAATTGCGCTGTTACACGGTGAAAATACAGATGAAAAATACGCAAAAAAACTTTTGCAAACACTGAAAAAGAATCTTACGGCGCTGTATAACAAACAAAAGTAAAATAATCAAATATGGCAATTGTAATAGAACCTATTTCGCCAGTTGCTGTATCTGTTTTTGGAATTGATATCCGATGGTATGCGTTGGCATATATTGCAGCGTTTATTATCGGATATTTTTTATTTAGAAGATTGGCGAACAAACCCGACAGCACCGTCAAATTATCAAAAACACAACTTGATGATTTGTTAACCGCCATCGTAATTGGTGTTATTGCAGGCGGCCGGTTAGGATATGTTTTATTCTATAATTTGGGGTATTTTCTGTTGCACCCACTGGAAATATTCGCACTGTGGCACGGAGGGATGAGCTTTCATGGCGGTTTGATTGGTGTAATTATCGCAATATTTTTATTTGCCAGAAAAAGGAAACTTAATCCTTGGGCTTTGTTGGATTTGATGGCTGTCGTTACGCCGATTGGGTTGTTTTTCGGGCGCATTGCAAACTTTATCAACCGCGAAGTTATGGGCCGTCCAACGGATGTACCTTGGGGGGTTGTATTCAATGGTGACACGCCAATTCCGCGCCACCCCAGCCCACTGTACGAAGCCGCAACCGAAGGTTTATTGCTGTTTATAATTACATATTGCCTTTATAAATTTACAAATCTGCGTAAACATCCAGGGGTGATTTCTGGCATTATGGGTATGGCGTACGCAATATTCCGTATGATATGCGAACTGTTTCGTGCGCCAGATACACATATCGGTTTTTTAACATCGTGGGGGTTGACCATGGGTCAAATGCTGTCTGGCGCGATGTTTATTTGCGGTTTTGCAATTTTTGTATTTGCAATTCGTAAAAAATAATGTAGAATACGCCCTGTTGGTCGCTTATCTAACACAGACAAAACCGTCGGTTTGAAAGACCGCCGGAAATGTTTGAAAGTTTAGGATGGTTGGTAGCCGCGGTCGAATGCATGCGCGTCTTGACTACGAAGCGCCAGCGAAGTGCGGTGCGAACATAATGAAATTATGTGCAGCATCCAAAACCGTCGGTTTGAAAGACCGCCGGCAAGAAAAAAAGTTTAGGATGGTTGGCAGAGCGGTCGAATGCGGCGGTCTTGAAAACCGTTGTGGGGGCAACTCCACCGGGGGTTCGAATCCCTCACCATCCGCCAGTAATATTGAACATCCCGTGGTAATCCCATGGGATGTTCTTTTTCGCCCCGTTTCTGGCGATTTTTGACAACGGTGCTACCAGTGTATATCGCAACTTGTGGCCAAGCTACAAAATTCACCGCAATTATATACTTTGCCCATTTTTGCCGAGGCACTTTTTGTAGAAATATTGACATTAATAGAAGATGATGTACACTTAGCAATATGAAATTTGCATTAGTTGATAATCAAAGAGTTGAGGCAGAAAAGGGAAAAGTTGGTCTTTGCCCCGGTTGTATGCAACCGGTTATCGCAAAATGTGGCAACTTAAAGGTTGCGCATTGGGCGCATAAGGCGAACAAGTCTTGCGACACATGGTTTGAACCAGAAACACAATGGCATCGTAATTGGAAAAATCAGTTTCCTTTGGAATGGCAAGAAATCTTTTTAACAGATGAAAATACGGGTGAGAAACATATCGCTGACGTTAAATCCCCATTGGGTTTTGTTGTTGAATTTCAACACTCTGCAATAAAGAAAGAAGAACAAGTATCACGAGAACGGTTTTACAAAAATATGGTATGGATTATTGACGGTTCCAGATTAAAATATGATTGGCCTCGTTTTCTTAAAGGGTTTAAGAATGAATTCAAACGAACTATATTACAAGGGTTCTTTTTAACATTATTCCCTGAAGAAATATTTCCAAAAAATTGGGTTGATAATACTGTTCCTGTTATATTTGATTTCTCACAAGTAACAACTGATAATCCAATGGACGAACAAATTAAAAATACATTGTGGTGTTTGATGCCTGGTAGAGCAAAATATGATGCTGTTGTATGTGGTATAGATAGAAATCAGTTTATAAATCAAGTATTAAGTAAAGCACAGTTGTTCGATAAAGAAACACCTGAAGGTTTTGTAAAGAGCTTTGAACGTGCGATGAATTCATAAGCCAAATATCGTTTCTTGAACATTGAAATCGTAACTCTGTGATGCTTTATCTAGAATATCTCTGACGGAAATTTCCAGTTTACCTTTTAATAACATATTCACAATATTCGGATTAAGATATGCTAATGCTAAATATTTGTAGAACAGTCTTGGCGAAGTACGAGCATTATGTATAACATTGTCTATATTGCCATCTTGTTCATATAATTCACGATACTTCCATGCGGTGGCAAAGGCTTTCAAAATTAAATGATTATTGTCGGTGACATTTAATACACCGTTTTTACCACGGTCGTATACTGTGTTGACGTATTTGCGTAAGAATACTTTTTCTGTAATTGTTATGCTGTTGTCTCCAATTATGTATTCCATTTTGTCTGTGTTTGGATTCATATAATTTTCAGATACAAATTGTTGCAGTTTTGTGCCATTGGTCGTAATTGTATAAATCAGCTGTTCCTGCGAATACACAATTTTTTCAACCAGCGATTGAATCAAATCGCGTTTTTCTGCAAAGTTCATATTTGCTATATCAATTCGTTTTAATATGGCGGCCAGGTTTATGGGCAGATCAGACATATCACTGTTCAGAAAATTGGTTATTGTTTTTATAACAATCTCATCCACACACGCGGCAGTCAAATAAAATCCCTTGGTTGCATAGTAATGAATTTTTCTTTTACCTTTACCGCTGGTCATTTGGTTGATGAACTTTGTGCCATTGTGATTAAATAATTTGCCAGTCAATATATTGGGAGCATGTGTGCTTTGGGATTTATTATTCGCATTATTGGCCAGCGCAACTTGGACACGATTAAATAGTTCTGTGGAAATAATCGGTTCGTGTTCACCTTTGGCAAAAGTGCCTTCTTTTTTATTTTCAATTTGACCGATGTAAACTTTATCACGCAATATACGATGCATACTCATTTTACTAATCGGATTACCACCACGAATTTGCCGTTTATTTGTTTCCCATTTTTTACCAAATATACCGTTTTGTTTTGCATATTCGGTTAAATCATTCACAGATTGCAATTCCAAGTATTTTTCAAACAGATGACGAACTTGTTCCGCTTCGGTTGGATTTACTACCAATTTTTTGTTTATCAGGTCATAACCCAAACGTGGCGCACCACCCATCCATAGTCCTTTGGCTTTTGATGCACGGATTTTATCACGCACACGTTCACTTGATACTTCGCGTTCAAATTGGGCGAACGATAGCAACATGTTTAATGTCAATTTACCCATAGATGTACTGGTATCGAATGACTGGGTAATAGAAACGAAATTGGCATTATATTTTTCAAAGTATTTCATCATATTGTGGAAATCCAAGATTGAACGCGACAACCGGTCGACCTTGTAAACAACCACAGTATTAACCAAACCGTGCGCCATATCATCCAACATCTGCTTTAATGCTGGCCGTTCCATAGTCCCACCAGATATCGCCGCATCACTGTAAGTCTTGTAATATTGCCAACCATTAAACGATTGTGATGCTATATATGCCTTGCACGACTCTTCTTGATTTTGCAGAGAATTAAACTCTTGTTCCAGACCATGTTCGGTTGATTTGCGTGTATAAATAGCGCATTTAATTGTCATGTTTATACCTTTTGTTTATTCCAAAGAAGAAATTACCAGACATTTTCATACCTGCTATCTTGGTTGCTATCGCCGATAAAGTTGAAAATTTATCGCCATTATAAGAAAAACTACCGTCGTCGTTGACTAAGATGGCGTATTTTATACCTTTGAAATATCTTGTTAAAATTGTGCCTAGGACAAAGTTATATTTGTTTTGGCATGCATGGCCCAAACATTGTTCTGGATTATCCTTATATTTACGAATTTTTACCAAATATTTATGTTCAATCCGTAGGTTTAATCGGTCACATTGAATATAATACCAAAGCGATCGCATTTGCCTTTTAAACGGACATTGTGAGTATTTTGCCCACAATCGCGCCCGTTCATCAAATGACAGGGCTTTTAACTCCTCCATC
>JAZNGD010000039.1:0-15547 GCA_045576255.1 Candidatus Enterousia sp. | reverse complement strand
CGGGGGGACTATATTAAATCAAAATACATTTGTATCGTCCTTTTCCTGTTGAAGCGTTCCGGAACGTGTTGCCGCAAACGGTTAAAAGAATTGCTGTTTTGGACAGAACAAAAGAACCAGGCAGTATTGGGGAACCTTTGTATCAGGATATAAAGTCTGTTGTTGGCGAAGGAATCGCTGTTTTTGGTGGGCGATATGGTCTGGGTTCCAAGGAATTTAAACCGCGTGATGTCAAGGCGGTATATGAAAACTTGATGCGTGGAACAATTCATCACAACTTTACCGTTGGAATCGACGATGATTTAAGCGGTTTGTCTTTGAAAACAGATATGGCTTTTTCTGTTGAAGACCCTAATTTTAAAACGGCTATTTTGTATGGAATTGGCAGTGATGGTACCGTTGGTGCGGTAAAAAATATTGTTAAAATCGTTGGGGAAAATTCTGATTTGTATCCGCAATCTTATGCTGTTTACGATTCGAAAAAATCTGGGGGATTGACTGCGTCGCATATCCGTTTTTCTGATGCGCCGATAAAAAGCCAGTATTTGGTCGAAGTTGCAGATTTTATCAGCGTTTCTAATTTTATGATTGCCCAGCGTTTTGACGTTTTTCGTGGGTTGCGTGCCGGCGGAACGGTTATGATTAATACTTCTATGGAACCGGATGTCGCATTTGCAAATTTGCCGCGCGAAACCCAAGAACATTTAATTCGTATACGTGCCAATGTATATTTCTTGGATGCGAATCGTGGCGCGGCTGAATTGGGGTTGGGTAATCGTATTAATACATTTATTATGTTGAACTTTTTCAATTTAACCCAGGTTATTAAACCAGAATTAGCTGCTGCCAGCGCCAAAGCTGCAATCGAAAAAACGTACAGAAAAAAAGGTATGGATGTTGTCGAAGCAAATTGGGCGGCCGTAGATAAAGCAGCAGAATTTTTGTCGCACTGTAAATTGCCGTCATCAGTATCAAATTTTGCGCCTGATTTTATCCCAGCGATGACAGAAAATGCACCTGTGGAAATCGCTGGGACTTTGGGTGAAATTGCTGCGCAACGTGGTGACGCACTTCCTGTATCCAGATTCCGAATTGATGGCGAATTTGGTGGTGGACAATATCCTGTGGGAACCGCCAAGTATGAAAAACGCGCGATTTCAAACAGTGTAGCAACCGTTGATATCAACAAGTGCATACAGTGCGGTAAATGCGCAATGTTGTGTCCGCATGCGGTTATTCGTATCAAGGCAATGTCTGCCAAGCAAGCAGATGCCGCGCGCGCAAGTGGTGTGACGGTTGTTCCAATGAAAACCCCTGAACTGGGGCCAGATATGTATTTTACAATAAATATATCGTCTGCTGATTGTACCGGGTGTAATTTGTGTGTAAAACATTGTCCTGTGGGTGCGTTGTCGATGACGGCAGACAAAGATATTATAAAGGCGCAACAGGTGGCCTTTGATGCAGCAGAAAAAATTCCAAATATTGAACGCAGCAAGCTGAACTTGAATATACCAAAGCATATCGAATTGTTGCCGCATTATTTTGAATTCCCGGGCGCTTGTGCAGGCTGTGGTGAAACGCCATATATAAGAATGTTGTCGCATTTGTTTGGTGACAGAATGGTTGTGGCAAATGCAACAGGATGTTCGTCTATTTATGGTGCGAATTTGCCGACAACACCTTGGACCAAAGATGGGGCAGGGCGTGGACCTGCGTGGTCAAATTCGCTGTTTGAAGATAATGCAGAATACGGTTTGGGTATGCGTTTGGCGCTGAATCAAAAACGCGAAAATTTAAAGTCTTTGTTGTTTGAATTGGGATTTAAAGACATAGAACAATTGTTCGATGAAACAAATGTTGAAAAACAACGCGAAATAGAAGCTTTGCTGCGAAAACAATTGGCAGAAATAGATAATGAACGCGCTAGATTGGCGGAAAGTCTGGTTTCAGAAATTGTTGATAAGTCTGTATGGATTATCGGTGGTGATGGTTGGGCGTACGATATTGGATACGGTGGTGTTGATCATATCTTGCACAGTGGCGAAAATGTAAATATTTTGGTCTTGGATACCGAAGGATATTCTAATACAGGCGGACAACAATCCAAGTCTACGCCGTTTGGTGCCAGTATGAAATTCGCGATTGGTGGTAAAGAACACGCTAAAAAAGATTTGGGTATGATTGCGATGATGTCTGGCGCGTATGTTGCACAGATTGCGTTGGGGGCAAATCAACCCCAAGCGATTCGCGCGTTTCGTGAAGCTGCATCTTTCAATGGGCCTTCAATAATACTGGCGTATGCGCCTTGTATTGCCCATGGGTTCGCATTGCAAAATGGTCCCGAACATCAAATGCAAATGGTTCAGACCGGGGCTTGGCCGTTGTTCCGTTTTGATCCGCGATTGATTGACGAAGGACACAATCCGTTGACGATGGATTCAAATGTCGATACGCCTGCGCCGTTGGAAGAATTTTTGAAAACAGAATCACGATTCGGGGCGGCGCGCGCAGCAAATCCACAATTTGATAAATTGGTTGAATCAGCCAAAGCAAATAACGCTTATCGCAGTGAATTAAAGCGACATCTTGCCAGGTTCGCAATGTTAAATAAGCCAAAGGTAAAAGAAAACGGAGAAGGATAATGAAAAAACTGATGTTGTTGGGGGCGTGTTTGTTGGGGGCGTGTACATTTCAAACAAAACACCGCGGATATATTTTCCCTGAAAATTTAGATGCCAAGGTCGCAAATATAAAAACAACAGATGCGCTGATTAAAGAAATTGGTTCGCCCCAGGCAAAAACTGTCTATGGTGATGAAGTTTGGATTTATTTCGGAACCGATGAAAATTATCGTGGGCCGCTGGCACCAACTTTTACGGATGAAACTGTTTTGTTGGCGTGGGTGCGTGGGGCGCGTGTTGTAAAAACTGAAATTTTGCACGATGCTGATTTGCCAGATGTTAAAATTGCAGATGGTGAAACCGAAATACCGGCGGCAATCGAATTGAATGCAATTGAAGAATTGTTCAATAATATCGGACGTTTCAGTCCAGCGGGCTTGGGACAATAATGGTTAAATTTTTTGTGTTGTTAAAATATAAAAAATAAGGTATAATAAAAAGCATGGGAAGAAAAATTTATCTTGCATTATTGTTGTCTGTTTTTGCTTTGCCTGGCGCATATGCGTGTGGCGAAGGATATGTTTTGGTCGAAACGCGTCAAAAGGTTGATGGAATAAAAGTCTCTGAATGTCAAAAGCTGTGGTGTATGGATTTAGAAACTGGGTCTTATATGGGCAGTGGCGACAAGGCGAATTCTGGATATGTGGCAACAAATTCCCCGGTTGAAATTTGTGACGCAAAGAAAAATTGTGTATCTTGTTGGGGTGAACGCAAATGGTGTTCCGGTGAAGCGCGTGGCGAATGGAACCCTGAATATGGTGCCTATACGCGCGGTGGTGATGACGCAACGTATCAATCTGTCAAAAAAGGCAGTTGTTTTGCCTGGCGATTGGAAAAACCAAACTGTGAAGATGGGAAAATTGCCGTTTTGCAAGATGGAAAATGGACTTGTTTGACCCAGACTGAAAATAAAAATGTGTCGCGTGAATCAAGTGTTCGCAGAACTGGTTCCAGACGAATGGTTATATTTAAATAAGATATTCCCCGATTAATCGGGGATTTTTTTTGTCTATTATTTGTTTTTTTGTTTTTTTGTGGTATAATGAATGGGAATTTGAGAGAATGGCAACCGTAAAAGGGTATGAATTATGCCAAGTAAGAAATTAGATTTTAAAGCAGGACAGTTCGTTGTTTATCCAACCCAAGGCGTTGGAAAATTGTTGCGCGTCGAAGAACAGACAATCGCTGGCCAAAAAATAAAGTTGCTGGTTATTGATTTCGAACGCAATCATATGACATTGCGTGTGCCTTTGGAACGCGCGGAAATTTCTGGACTGCGTCCATTGACAACAATTAAAAAAATGGATGAAGCAATCGCGTCTGCCAAAGGCAAGGCGGGGGCAAAACGTATGATTTGGGCGCGTCGGGCTGCGCAATACGAAGAAAACATAAATTCTGGCGATCCAATGAAATTGGCGGAAGTTGTGCGTGATTTACAGCGTCGCAGTGCTGCGGATACGATGACTTTTTCTGCGCGTCAGTTGTATTTGCGCGCATTGGAACGTATGGCCCAAGAATTTGCCGCTTTGCACAAGATGGATTTGGATGTCGCTTCCGATAAAATCGAAGATATTTTGGGAATTCCAAAAGAAATCGATTTGAACGCGGTTGAAGAATCTGATGAAGAAGAAATGGATGAAGACGATAATTAAAAAATCCCCAAAATGGGGATTTTTTATTTCGTTTCAATTACAACCATTGCTGCACAGTAATCACTTTGGTCTGTGATGGACAGGTGTATGTTTGTGTCGCAGTTTGCCAAAGATTTTAATGCGGCTTTTGCGCCACCAGATATTAACAGTTCTGGTCGACCGTTTTCGTTGTGTGTGACAGAAACATCAGAAAATGCAATGTCGTCCCCAAATCCCGAACCGATTGCCTTTAAGAAGGCTTCGCGAGCAGCCCAAAAATTTGCCAGGTGTTTTTCAGAATTTGCGTTGTCATTATCTGCGTATTCTAATTCTTTTTTTGTGAAAATACGCTGTTTTTTAAATGCAGACCAGTCCAAAAAGCGGCCGCATTCAACTAAATCGATTCCAATCCCTAGTATCACGATTTCCCCCTGTGTTCTGTAAGTTGATATGGCATACTAATAACATTTTGCCGATTCGTGCAAGCACTAAATTTATGATTTTTATGATTAGCTATTTTCCCCATTTTGTGTCTATGTTGTATTCGGCAACTAGCGGTACAGATAATTTTACAACGTGTTCCATCATATCTTTTATTTTTACCGCAAAAAATTCAGCATCTAATACATTGCATTCGAATACGATTTCATCATGGACTTGCATAATCATACGTATTTTATCGCGGTTGGGTTTGATGAGGTTTTTATCTAATTCGACCATTGTGCGCCGCATTAAATCAGCTTCAAAGCCTTGGATTGGGGCGTTGATTGCTGCGCGCATTGCGTATGCGCGCATACGTGGATTTTTTGCTTCGGGTAATTCGATACGGCGTCCCCATGGAGTGTATACGCACGCATTTTTTTGCGCGAATTCTTTGGTTTCTGAAATATATCGTTCGATTTCAGGCAGCCCAGACAGGTAAGAATTTATTATTTGTTGCGCTTCGGTGCGCGAAACACCCAGTTGTGCAGCCAAACCAAACGAAGATATTCCGTATATAATTGAAAAGTTCACAGTTTTTGCAGCGCGACGCATGTCTTTGGGTACGGGGGTGCCATCGGGTATATTAAATATTTTTCGTGCTGTTTGTTCGTGAATGTCGTCCCCGTTATTAAATGTGGCTTTGAATGTTTTTATGTCTGCAATATCTGTCAACAGGCGCAATTGAATTTGCGAATAATCGACAGATATTAATGTGTTGCCTGGGGATGCGATAAAACATTTTCTGATTTCTTCGCCCAGTTCCGTTTTTATCGGGATGTTTTGCAGATTTGGATCGCGGCTGGACAAGCGGCCTGTGTTGGTGCTGGTCTGTAAATAAGTTGTATGAATACGGCCGTCAGATGCGATTTGTTGTGGCAATGTGTCTGTGTATGTGCCAGCAAGTTTTGAAATGGAACGCCATAATAATATCTTTTCAATGGCAGGATGGGCATCTATTAAATCGTTCAGTGTGTCTGCGTCTGTTGAACGTTTTTTGTTCGCAGGTAATCCCAGTTCATCAAATAAAACTGTCCCAAGTTGTTTTGGACTGGCAATATTAAATTCGTGACCGATTATTTTCCAAATTTCAGACCCAAGCGTTTGCAGCTGTGTGTGAAATTTGCCTGACAATTGATTCAGGCGATTTCTGTCAACCAATACGCCGTCGCGTTCGATTTGAAATAATATCGGCATTAATGGTAAATCGCACGTTTCGTACAGATTTTTCAGTCGTTTGTTATCATTTAATTCTGGACGCATCAAATCGTATAGTGCCTGACAAATACATACGTCTTCAACAGCATACGGGGCGGCGACATCAATTGGCAATTCGTAAAAATGCATATCTTTATTGTGTGTTTTTTGTGGAAACAATTCTGTGAATTTGGTTGTTTCATGCCCCAGATATTTTAATGCTAATTCATCCAGTCCATGTCCGTGCAGGGCACCATGCAATATATATGACAGCAACATAGTGTCGTCAATCGGGGTTATTTTTGATGTGTCCCATCCCGTGTTTTTCAGAATATGTAAATCGTATTTTAAATTATGCCCGATTTTTAAAATCTTGGGGTTTGTTAATACAGGCCACAATTTTTTATACAATTCAGATACTGTAATTTGGTTCGGGCGCAGTTCACTGGTGCCGAATAAATCGGATTTTCCAGATGTATGTCTTAGCGGAATGTAAACACCATAATTTTTTGATGTTGCCAATGATATACCAACCATTGTGTCGGACATCTGATTTAATCCGGTTGTTTCTGTATCTAATGCCAAAATTTTATCAACATTGTTCAGAAAACTATCCAATTCTGATATGTTTGTAATAATCTTATAATCGAATTTAATTTGTTGTTTTTCTGGTGAAGTTCGGGTATGTGTTGCCGTACTTAGTTCGCATGCGTTTCCTGGGAAATTCAGTTCAGCTGGGGGGATGTTGCTGTCGCCATCAGGAAACGTTTTAGATATTTTTTCAAACAGTGATTTGCTTTCCAGTTCTGTTTTAACAAATTCTAATGCGTTGTGTTTATTGAATACAAAAGGTGTTATTTTTAATTCTGATAAATCGACATCGGTTTTCAATGTGACCAATTGTTTTGATATATATGCCATTTCACGATTATCGCGCAACAGATTGCGTGTACGTTCGTTCGCCACATTGTCCAGATTTTTATACAGTTCGTCCAATGAACCAAATTGATTTATCAGTTCTGCGGCCTTTTTGGGGCCGATACCCGGTACCCCAGGCACATTATCTGACGAGTCGCCCATCAAAGATTGTACATCAATAACTTGGCTTGGTTTTACACCGAATTTTTCTGTGACATCAGGGTCGCGTATTTCGCGTTGTTTCATTGTGTCGTATAAAAAAGTACATTCGTTTACCAACTGCATCAAGTCTTTATCGCTGGTAATAATGCGTGTAGCATTTTCCGTTGTGCAATTTGTGCGCGCCAGTGTTGCAATAACATCATCTGCTTCGACGCCAGGTACGCACAGTGTTGGTATGCCCATTTGGGGCAGTGCGCGACGAATTATTTCGCCTTGGGCAATCAGGTCGGCAGGTGTTTCTGAACGATTCATTTTGTATTCAGGATAAATATCTTGGCGGAAAGTGATACGTGATGCGTCAAATACACACACAAACGAATCGTTTGGTTGGGCCGATGATAAAACAGGTAAAATCATATTTATAAAACCGTATACGGCCCCAGTTGGTGTGCCGTCCGATCGACTAAGTCGGCTGTGTACCCCATAGTATGCCCGAAAAAGTAAAGAATTGCCGTCTATAAGTGTTAACATATGATTTTTTTCCCGTTTGTTAATTCAGGGGGCTGTGCGCCCCCCGGTTTAATTATATTAGAATACATAACGTAATTTTACGCGACCTTGGTATTGCAGTAAATCTGTTTTTTCTGTTGCGTATTCGAATAAATCAGATGCATATAAAACGCGTCCTTCGACATCAATGTTAAATGGAATTGCTGGCAAATCAAATGTGACGCCAATCATACCCTGGTATGCGATTGTGTCGTCGATATCCAGACTGATATTTTCAGATGGTTCAAATTTGCTGGAAAAAGTTGTCCCAACGCCTGCGCCAAAATAAGGCTTGATAACTGCGGTTGGTAATTTGAAATATGCGTTAAGCATACCGAAATTCAGGGTTGTATCATCTGTTTTTGAATAGTCGTATTCAGCCTCTAGCCGGAACATTGGCACATCGATACCTAAAACTGCGCCATAAGATTGCAGCGAATAAGATTCATTGTCGCCGTCTGCAAAATAAGTACTGCCCCCGACGCCGAAAGTACCGCCTGCATAAATATCAAACAACAGATTTGCGTTTGCAGCCCCAGTCACAGACATAACTGCGGCCGCTGTTAAAAATCCAAGAGTTTTTATTTTCATGTTTTCTCCTTTCTGTGATATTATAATAGGAAAAGGGTACAAGATATGCAAGAAAATAAACCTGTTTTAATTGTTGGATTGGGGAATCCTGGGGCAGAATATACAATGACGCGTCATAATGTTGGTTTTATGGCGTTGGATGCTGTTGCTGGCGACGACGCTGTTTGGAAGAAAGAAAAGAATGCTTTGACATATCGTACAGATATTAATGGCCGTCGTGTAATATTTGCCAAACCCCAGACTTTTATGAATAACAGTGGTGTTGCCGTATTGGCATTAATGACGTTTTACAAGGTTCCATTGGAAAACCTGATTGTGATTCACGATGATATGGATGTTTCTGTCGGCGCTGTTCGTGAAAAGGTCGGTGGGGGCAGTGCAGGTCACAATGGTATAAAATCGATTGATGCGAATGTTGGTCGTGAATATCGTCGTGTGCGCATTGGTGTTGGGCATCCGCGTGATTTTAAGTTGCCGATAAATCCGGCAGATTGGGTTCTGGGACGTTTTGGTTCGGAACATATTGCCGCAATAAAAGATGTGATTTCTGGCTTGTCTGACAGTTTGTTTGTCGGGTTAGATTGATAAATACAAGAATAATTTTAATGGTTTAATTTATTGCATTTGGTTAAGTTTACTGCTTGACCGGAATTTTATAAATTTGCTAATATCCATTTGTAAAGGATGAAGAGAATACGACTGCTTTTGGCTGTGTTGTTTGCGCCGCTTGTGTTTCAAGTGGCTGTTGCTGATGATGTGACCGACGTGTCGCGTGCGGCTGTGCGTCGTAATATTGGACAAACAACGACTGCGAATCGGGGCAAAACAACCAAGTCCGATGCGCGTGCAAATCAAAATACAGCCGCTTCGCGCGGTGTTCCCAGTGGAACGGTTGGTGTGCGTGAACGTACAACGCGGTCGGTAAATACGTCGCGTAATGAAAATGTTATTGTTGATAAATCCAGGGCAAATGTATCCAAGGCCGGACAAAAATCTGTTGTTGCGCGCGCCACGTCAAATGTCCAATCGCGCAGTGCAAATGTGGCTTCGCGCGTATCAACACGCAAATCACAATCGTCTGAAAAAGGCACATTGCGTTCACGCGCGACAGTAAAAGGTAATGCGTACAATATAAATACAGATGCTTTGTCGCGCACTGCATCCAAAATGCGGCCGACAATATTCGCACGTGCAGGCGTGGATACAGATATGGCGACCGCAATATCGGGGCGTGATTTTTCGGCATGCAAAACAGTCTTTTATGATTGTATGGATGAATTTTGTGCAAACAAAGATGCTGGTCTTAAACGTTGCGCTTGTTCTTCACGTGCAAGCGAATTTGATGATGTAAAAAAACAATTGGCCAAGGCAGAAGATAAACTGCTGGATTTCAGTCAGCGGTTGTTGACTGTCAGTATGGATAAAGAAGACGCGTTGGCATTGAATACTGCGACCCAAGGCGAAATTGCGTTTTCTGATAAAGATGACAGTGAATCAAAGAAGATTTTGGATAATATTGCAAAAAAATTAAATGCCAGTTTTGATGATGATAATTTAAATCAAAATTTGAATGCAATAACCTTGTCGTTGGATACAAGCGCTGCGTTTGACGATATTGATTCGATGATGGGGGCAAATACAACTACAAAGTCTGGGGTCGCATTGTATAATGATGCGTTGCCGATTTGTCGTGAAATGGCATTGGAAGTGTGCGCCCAGGCGGATGTTGCGATTGTGGAAAGTGGGTATCAAATGGCAATCGAACAAGATTGTAATACTGTTGCAAAATCTTATGCCGCACAAACAGATCAAGCGCGTGCCAAAATTTTAGAAAGCAGTGCTTTATTAGATATTTCCAGATTAAATAAACACCAAGAACAAAATTCGGATGATATATTGACTTGTAAAAAGAAAATGTTGGCCGTATTAAATGAAGATTCTGTGTGCGGTAAAGATTTGTCCGGGTGTTTGGATACAACCGGTCGATATATAGATCCTTCGACTGGTGAAGCGTTTTTAACAAACGATTTGTCTGGGTTGGCCAATTTAATCGTGCGACCAGATGCAGATGCAAAATGGCAAAATGTCCCAGATAACAAAGGGTTTGTATCCTTTTTAAATTCAAAAAAGGCGTATTTGGAACCGGCAATGAAAAATTGCCAAGATATTTCAAATCTTGTTTGGGATGAATTTATTGAAGATGCATTGGCGCAAATTAAATTGGCCCAAGAATCAAAATTAGAACAAGTTCGCCAATCTTGTACAACGTTGACAACCCAGTGCCTGAACGAAGCAAATGACAATATATCTGAATTTGATGCGCGTGCGTTGTCGATTTTTGGGGTCAAGGCAGATGTTACAGTAAATGCAATGTGTGCCAGCGTTCGTAATGCGTGTACTGCATTAATAGATGCAGGGAACGATATGGTCGGGGATGACAGTTGGGACCAAGGTATGACAGAAATTGCTGCATCCAAGTCTTATGAAACAATATTGAAAACGTGTCGCGAAGTTGGCAAAAACTGTATTATCCAAGTATGTACTTCTATGTCGGGAAACTTTGGTTTGTGCGAAAATATTGATACGTCGGTTAATCGTAAATCTGTCATTAATCGTACGGCTTGTTGGAACGAAGTTGTAAATTGTGTCAAAGATGCAGGCGCAGAAACATTGGCGCAAATTATGGAAAACCAAGGTCGCACAGCAAATGCTGACTCTGGAGATCTTTATATGCAATTGTATAAACAAGAATCACCTGTTAATGACATCTGTGAAGAAGATGCGCGGGCATCAGTTAGATGGGAGGATTTTGATTGGCAGGCTTGCCGCATTGCAGAACAAATTTGGGGTAATTGTGAATATCAACCATATAAGGTATTGGTGGACGATAAATCTACTAATAAAATACTTGTAAATTCTGGTTCTGATAACGAAACATTGTTGTCTTGGTTTGCGCGTAATACAAATACGAACGATAAAGATGACAGCTGTCGTGATACAACTTGTGGCAAAGGATACACATATTACATGGGTTTTTGTAAATCAAATGAAGAATTTTCCAGTGATGGTACACATTGTCTGGAAGATGAAGGTACAAAGTTTAATATTTATGATAATTTTACAAATTGTTGTGCGTCACCTTCTGAGTATATCAATGAATCAACATGCTGTGCTAAAACTGATGTTGCAGTCTGGGCTGATAATCCTGCGGGTAATCAAGACGGATACGCTTCCATTTGTGTGGATAATGGAACAAGTGTAACGAACGAAGTAGTATTTTCACAAGATGGTCGTCAATTGATTTGTGTTGGTAATAGGGTTGAGTATGATAATGATGAAATCTATTGTGGTGGGAGGTTTGTGTGGATCAACAATGGGCATTATGAATACGCTAGTTCAGGTTCTGAGGAAGAGGAAATTGCAGAATGGTGGTATGAATATGCGTCAGAAGGAAAGAAAACTGATGTTAGTGGCAAGATAGGGTGGTTTGTGGCGTATCCCGGCCAATAGATCGCAGAAAAAAATTAAATAAACAGTGAAAAATCCCCATTGTGTGTTGCAAAAGGGGATTTTTTATTAGTGGATATTTTTGGTGCGACCAGGGGGACTTGAACCCCCACAGGTTTCCCTACAGCATCCTTAGTGCTGTGCGTCTACCAATTCCGCCATGATCGCGTGTTTATGTATTGTTGCAATTTGGTGTTTGTTTTTCAACCTTTTTTATGATAAAATAAACGTAAATTATGAATGTAAGGGGACAATATGAAAAAAATATCAAAATTTTTATTTAGTGGGTTGACAGCGGTTGTGCCTTTTGTTGCAAATGCAGCTGGGACTTATTATACCGGAAATTATCAATCGCCACAGACCAGATACCAACAACAGGTTAATAATTACACCAGACAAACTGGGGTAAATGCTTATTCACAACAGGGAATTTCCCCATATTCGCGTAATAAATATTCAAATGCAGGATATACCACACGCACAAATGGACAACGCACAGGAATGCAACAGCAAAGACAGTCGGAAAATCAGACGGCGGCAACAAAAAATGGTTTTTATCTGGGGGCAGGGCTGTCGCGCCAGACGTCTATGTGGCAATTTGAAATGAAATCGTCCGATTCGATTTTGCACTATGATAATATCGATTGGAATGTTTTTGATGTTAATGCAGGTTATGTTTTTGGCGCTGGTAATACGCAGATTCAAATTGCTGGTGGTTTTCAATATGGTATGCAGGCTGGCGAATCGACCATGGTTGATGATGATATTACAAATGGTGGATATTTGGTCGCAGAATTAGAAGATGATTCAGGATATGTTTATAAACAAATCGGACACGCGTTGTCTGTCGGGACCAGTAAAGATGGTTCAATGATGGGATTTAACGGCGGAATCGGTTTGAAAGATTTTATGAAATGGGGTAAATTAAGAATTACACCATCTGTTGGGTGGCGGTATTTAAAGTATACACTGGAAACACATGATAATCATGGCTTGGCAATGGAAACATTGGATGGTGGATATGGTTGTTATGGCGTTGATGGGACAGATGAAACGCAATGCGACCCAGTGTTCGTGTGGTATGATTTGTTGGCTGATGGCAACGTAAATCCAGACAGTTTGACTTTGATTACGCGTGCGGAAGATGGTTATATTTCTGTGCCTGCTGGGTATTTAGATATGGGGGGGAATTATTACTATGCCCAACCAAGCATCAGCCATAAATACGAAGTTGAATGGTCTGGGCCTTATTTGGCGTTGGATATGCTGTATGATATTAATGTAAACAATTCTGTTGATGCGCGCGTCGAATTGGGATTGCCTTCGTATACCGCAACAGGTGACCAGCCTTATCGTTTCGATTGGGCGCATCCAACGTCTGTTGAAGACAGTGCTGGCGTTGGCAGCGCATTCCATGTTGGCTTGGGCGCGAATTGGAAAACTGCACTTAGTGACAAAGTTTCTTTGACAATTGGCGTGACATATGATTATTATACCGTCAGTGATGCTGATGCAAAAACATATCTGAACGAAGATTATTATATGGGTGTATATAATGAAATCTTGGCAGAATATGAGGAGGCAGGGTTAACAGAAGATGTTATGTTGGACCCTGAAATTGGGAATCAAACCGCAATCAGCATTATGGAAATCGAACAAGAATGTCCAGGTTGGGTTTGCAGTACCAATGGCGAAATAGAATCTTTCTATAAATCTTTGGGTGTTCGTGTCGGTATAAACGCAATATTCTGATAGAATTATGAAAGTGTTAAAGTCGTTTTTTGTCGTATTGATTGCATTGTTGGGCGTGTGCGACGTAAATGCGTTGGAATTGCGTGGTACGACGCCTGTCAATGTGACCAGTGATACTTCTGTGAATGCAAAAAATATGGCCTTTGATGAGGCGCGTCGTCAAATCGTTGGTGATGTGTTGCGGCAATATGTAGACGTGGACGCTTTTTCTGTGCTGTTGGGAACTGCAAATACAGACGATTTGTCGAAATTGATTTCTTTGACATCTATTGATGGCGAGCAGATTTCTGATACCGCTTATTCGGCGAATATTACAATGGTGCTGGATGTTGAAGCTGCGCAAAAGTGGCTGACTGAAAACGGGGTTCAGAATTGGTTGCCAAATGCAGATGAACAAGATATGTTCGTTGTTGTGGCGAATTTATCTAATCGTTTGCAAAATTGGGCCGATTTAAACAAAATTGCAGTTAATCAAAATTTGAATTTTAATGTAAAAAACATTACCGGTAATGTCGTGCGATTCGAAATGCCAATGTCTGTGCGCGCAAATTTTACAATTGCTGTGCGCGCAAATGGGTGGCAGTATGCAGATAAAGACGGTGTGTTGAATATATGGAAGTAATTATCTTTAAAATAGGGATGAAATAATGAAAAAAGTATCGTTGTTTGTAATGGCTGCACTTATGCCTTTAATCGCAAATGCAGAAGAAGCAGCATCCGCCAAGTTGGATTTGAATGTACGTCGTATCGGTTTGGAATGGTCCAAGACAGATGTGCGTAATGCACAAGAATACAAAGATTCCCCTGTTTCTGCGCTGAATGCGGACAGTCAAGATTTTATCAAAGGTATTTTTGATACCGCTTTGGAATATACTAAAAATCGTTTCCAATGGACTAATGCGCTGTTTATGGAATATGGTGAAACAAAATTGCGTCCGTATGACGGGGTTGAGACTGTCAGTGAAAATGCAGACGATATAATTTTATCAAGCGATTTGTCTTATGCGTGTTGGGAATTTTCTGGATTCAAGCTGGGGCCAACAGTGCGTGGTGCGTATGATACAGAATTTAAGTCTTCTGGCGACGCCCCAAGGCAAAACCTCTTGCGTGCAAATGGCGGTATTTCGCTGTTTGATAATGAAATTATTAAAAGTTTGTATTTAACCGGTGTGTACGAATACGATTTTACGTATTCCGGAGAACCAGTCAGTAAATTGGCTGCGGAATTGGGGTGGCGTATGGAATATCAGGTGCGCGAAGGTGTAAAATTTTCAACAAATGGATACTATCGTGAATACCTTAGCTATTCTGAATTTGTGCCGACGGATTTGGAACGCGATTTAAGTGTAGTTGTGCGTCTAGATACAAATTTGTGGGGCGATTTAACAATGGGGCCATATGTCCAGTATCGTCGTGCGCGTGCGCGTGGGGTTGATGTGTATGGCAGTAATTTTGTTATGGGAATATCGTTTAATTATATAACAAAATTTGGTTTAATATAAAAAGCGCCCAATCGGGCGTTTTTATTTACAATTTTTTTACAAATCCACTTCGTCATCCTGGGGCTTTTCGGGCCCCACATCTTCTTTGTCATCCTGGGGCTTGACCCCAGGATCCAGGTCATTGTGCTTTTTTATTTGTGTGCGCGTTGCGCACATTTACCTGGATTCTGTGGTCTAGCCACAGAATGACAAATTTTTTTTACAAAAAAATTTTTTGATGAAAGAATCCTGCTTTTTTACTTTCACCCCCTGTGTGTAGGAAAAACTTCAAGAAAAATAAACTTAAAAACTCCTCTTCGTCATCCTGGGGCTTTTCGGGCCCCACATCTTCTTTGTCATCCTGGGGCTTGACCCCAGGATCCAGGTGAATTTTTCTTTTTTATTTGTGTGGAATTTTCAAAAAAAACGAACTTACTCTCTTTGTCATCCTGGGGCTTGACCCCAAGATCCAGGTCATTGTGCTTTTTTATTTGTGTGGAATTTTCAAAAAAAACAAACTTACTCTCTTTCGTCATCCTGGGGCTTTTCGGGCCCCACATCTTCTTTGTCATCCTGGGGCTTGACCCCAGGATCC
>JAZNGD010000038.1:0-8335 GCA_045576255.1 Candidatus Enterousia sp. | reverse complement strand
GCGGCAAATTACCGGTAAATCCAACATAAAGGGTACCATTCTGTTTACTTGCCAAAATATAAACATAGTAATATTTTTGATAATTATACATGTTAAATATGATATATGACCTGGATCCTGGGGTCAAGCCCCAGGATGACGAAGAGGAAGTGGGGCCGAAAAGCCCCAGGATGACAAAGAGGAAAAACTGAGAGGAAGATAAGGCATAATAACCTGGATCCTGGGGTCAAGCCCCAGGATGACGGCTTATGTTTTTAAGTTTGTTTTTTTGAATATTTCCACTTAAAAATTTTTTGTAAAAAAAATTTGTCATTCTGTGGCTAGACCACAGAACCCAGGTAAATGTGCGCAACGCGCACACAAATAAAAAAGAAAAATTACCTGGATCCTGGGGTCAAGCCCCAGGATGACGAGTTGTGTTTTTTCGTTCTTTTTTCTTAAACCTTTCCACTTAAAAATTTTTTGTAAAAAAAATTGTGACCAGTATGGAATAAAAAAATGCCCCGATGGGGCACTTTTTATTCCATACTGGTCTCGATAATACTGCCGTATGACCCGACCTTTTGCGAACCGATATAACAATGGATTTTGTTACCAACGCTATCCATAAATGCCTGGTACGCTTCGTTGCCGGCCTGATCCAATTTGGCATCCAAAGCCGCATCAGTGATTGCATAGGCAAGTCCGCCCCCAGCAAGCGCCGTTGTGACCCCACCAATCCATTTGCCGGCATTTGGGTTTTTACCTACATCAGCAGAATAAATATCGGCACATTTTTCATAGGCTTTACCAATGGCGGTTTTGGCGGTTTCGGCTTTTGTTGATGTGCTGTTTTTCCAATCATCAATTTCTGTTTCAACAGATTCAGGCGCAACACCGTATTTATCTAAAAGCTTTTCAGCATTTTCCACATATTCAACCACTTTGTCATAATTATCACTATTAGCGGATTTGATCTTCGTCTTTGCATTAGAATAACTATCCTGACATTTTTTCACATCATTTTTCCTTACACTTGTACCCTTGTTTTCTTTGCCCTGCAACCCGCCAAAGACACTGCCCTTTTGAATACCGTCGCCCAGGAACACCCCACCGGTGCCACCACCAACAGCCCCCAGTGCAGTCATCCACAGACGTAAATTCTTTGGTTGTTCATCTTTGGCTTGGGCACGCGCATTAGCTTCGACAACAGACGCAATTTGTTCAAGCTGTTCACCAGTTAACCACCCACCACAAACAATTGGGTCACCAACCGCGAAATAGCGAGATTGATCCGCACTCAAATCAATCGAACCACCCTCTCTGTATTTGCCTTCAACTACTCTTTCGTTCTTCTCTTTTAATACACCATTCAAAGCATCACGAATTACCTGGTCATCTGATTGCAATGTCACTTTAACTGCACAGAAAGAACCATACAAATCATTACTTTCCTTGAATTCACTGCCAGTCAAACCAGAATTTGCATAATTATCTGGCAAAGCACCACTTAACTTGGCCCACTTGTAAGTAGAAGCATGGTCATTTGCCCCCATAACCCCACCATGCGAATTTGATGCCAAACACGTCTTTTGCAACTTGGTCAACTTGGCATTATATTTTGCCTGGGCTTCTTTTTCCAAATCATACACCAATTCGCGGAAGAAACCATTTTCAGCCAAACTTTGTGTATAAGTCGACCACGAAACGAATACAGCTTTATCATACATACCGCCGTTACCATCAGATGTATAACAAACGCCTTCAACGTCATCATCATTTTTACAAATATTCTCACCATTCTCATTTTTTTTCTGGACGTCACCATCTTTACCAGTTATTTTGGACGCACCACCGGCATCAACCCAAGCACTGCGTACGTCACCCCAAATACCGGCAGGGTTACCATTAGCATCTGTCTTTGTTCCCCAGGCATCAGCGGCATTAGCGGCATTTTCTGCTTCGGACCTGGCGATTGCCAAATGTTCATTACACGCATCATTATTTTTGATGGTATCCATACACAGTCCAACAACAATCGTATAATCCAAAACACCACCAACTTTGTTCATAGAATCATCAAATGTCGGCATACCTGTATTTGTTATATTTGAAAATACATCGGAACGATTGCGGAAACACGCTTCGTATTCTTTGCCACACAACGAACGCACACAACCTTTGGCTGCGCTTTCGCATTCGGTCTTCATTTGTGCCAACATCGCATCGTTAAAGTTCGTTGCCAACAACGAATTCAATTCGCCAATTATACCAATCGGGTCTTTTACCGAACCGCTGCTCATTTTTCCATCAAAAGTAAAAACATCTAATTTAACTGATTTAGGGAACAATGCATCGAACACACTGGCGTTTATATATGCATATTCGCTGGTGTCGCCCTGATTTGATGCATACGCATATATACAACTCTTGTCAGAATTTACAATTGGTTCACACGCAGTTTTTATATCTTTATAAGGTTCACCAGAATTAATTGTATTTGAACCATTGGTGCCAAAAACCTCGGCATAACATACAGACCCAATTCCGCCACCACATGTACGCATTGCGCAAGTACGGATTGTTTCACGACATGCATCTTTGGCATTTGTGTCAAATGCCTGTAAACGCCCCTGAATCTTGGATTCCAAGATAGATTTGCGGTCATTGTGCGCCACATTAAACACTTCTTCAATAATATCGCGGTCTGCCAAATCTTTGGCCTTGGGTTTTGCACCCATATATGTTATATGACACGCTTCGAATCCACCAATCGCATCGGCACATTGCGAACGCAGATAGCGATTGATATGACTGGCTGTTAATACTTCTTCTGCTTCGCCAACTTTGATTGTTGTTTTAAAATCAGATTGCCCTGCATCAGCACCAACCTTTTCAGCTTCGCTGATTGCCGCCAACGAAGTACCTTCGACACAGCGCAACGGATTTGCATCACACGCCGCCAAGATACACGCATCAACTTTTTTATAACAGCTGGACACCGCGTTCAGCGCAACATAGTCGGCACCATCACTGATTAAAGTCGCAATTGTACCACCAACATCACTGACATCATCAATACCACTTATCAAGCCATTTGCCTTGTTCATAGATTTGTTTTGCACATTGTCGCCAAACATCTTGCGCACACCAGACATCGCACAACGAGTCAAATAAGAATCACAATTTAACGCCTGTTTTTTAAAGTTCTTTTTAGACGTGCATAATTCAAAATTTTCACCACAAACATCGTCGCGCTTTAAACAGTTTGTATATCTTTTGACACAAGTCTGATCATCGTACATATTTTCAATACGCGCCGCTTCGATTTTCTGATCCAAAATGGACCCAGCCAAAGGATAAGTATAACGAATAATTTCATTATCATCGTTGTATTCTGCGACATTAGACAAGTTCGTCAACCCAGCCCCAGCACCAAACAATTTAACAATCGCACTGGCTGGGCATTGCATCAAAGTACTGGTACAATCGGGCATTTGTCCATGGAATAACACATTTGTTGTACATTCTTCAAAGCTGGACCCACAGGCTTCTTCGTCGGCCAAACATTCGGTATACGCTTCGACACATTCGACTTCGCCCATCGTGACAGTTGACACACCGGCCCCTGCGCCGATATACGAATTTGTCGCAGTTGTATCGGCGACCAAACGCTGATTCAGACTGGGCATACGGCGACCACTGGCCGAAACAACCGCATTCGTATTAATAACCCCAGGCCGCGCAGTTGCCGCAATTCCGCTGAAAAAAACGCAGAAAACCGATAAAAAACCAAATGTAATTTTGAGAAAATTCATCCCCTTACTCCATGTTATAATATATTATTCTAACATATTGCGCGAATTATGGAAAGCAAAAAATTACGAAAGATTGAAAATATTGCACCCTTTTTATGACTTTGGGTATTTTCTTTTATCGTTCTGGGAAAAGTTTCCGCTTTAAAAATTTTTTTCAAGAAAAAATTCGTCATCCTGGGGCTTTTCGGGCCCCACAAAAATAAAATATTTTTGTGGGTGAATTCCCCCAGGATCCAGGTCATATTTCCTTTTTATTTTCATAAAAACCTTTTTCAAGAAAAACAAACTTACTCTCTTCCGTCATCCTGGGGCTTGACCCCAGGATGACGGGGGATTTTTTAAGTTTATTTTTCTTGAAGTTTTTCCCACAAATAAAAAAGAAATATAACCTGGATCCTGGGGTCAAGCCCCAGGATGACGAGGGATTTTTTAAGTTTATTTTTCTTGAAGTTTTCACCCACACACAGGGGAGTGAAAGTAAAAAGAAATATGACCTGGATCCTGGGGTCAAGCCCCAGGATGACAAAGATGAAGAACTGGGAGGAAGATAAGGCAAGATGACCTGGATCCTGGGGTCAAGCCCCAGGATGACGAAGAAGAAGAACCTGAAAAGCCCCAGGATGACGAAAGTGAGTAAGTTTGTTTTTTTGAACATTCCCACTTAAAAATTTTTTGTAAAAAAAATTTGTCATTCTGTGGCTTTTCGGGCCCCACAAAAATAAAATATTTTTGTGGGTGAATCCCCACAGAACCCAGGTAAATGTGCGCAACGCGCACACAAATAAAAAAAAGGAAATATGACCTGGATCCTGGGGTCAAGCCCCAGGATGACAAAGTGGAAGAACTGGGAGGAAGATAAGGCAGAATAACCTGGATCCTGGGGTCAAGCCCCAGGATGACAAAGTGGGTGTGGGGCCCGAAAAGCCACAGGATGACAAAGATGAAGAACTGGGAGGAAGATAAGGCAGAATAACCTGGATCCTGGGGTCAAGCCCCAGGATGACGGGTTATGTTTTTAAGTTCTTTTTTCTTAAAAAATCCCACACACTGGGGGGGAAAGTAAAAAGGAAATATAACCTGGATCCTGGGGTCAAGCCCCAGGATGACAAAGAAGATGTGGGGCCCGAAAAGCCCCAGGATGACAAAGTGGACGGATCCTGGGGTCAAGCCCCAGGATGACGAAGAAGAAAAACCGGCGGGGCCGGTTTTTAGTTTAATCTCTATTATTCATCACTTTTTGCCACGGGTTATTTCGCGACGCTTCCTTATCTTTGGCGGCTTCCATTCCTGTGCGAATACACAGTTGCAGCTTTCTGAAACAATCATCATAGTCTTTTTTATTTTTCCACCCATTATCTGTCGCACATTTTGTTTCTGTCGTTTCTCCTAACTCATCATCACAGTTACCAACTTTATAATCATTTGCCAACTGTTTTTTATGTTGTGCAGACGGATTTGAATTTTGGGTTTCCCTTTTGATATATTCAAAGTTATTTTTAAGACAGTCGTACATTTCCATGTCAGTGAATTTTTCACTGCAATCGTCAGCGGCCGCCAAATATTTATATTTATTGCCTGTACCAGAAGAACTGCCCCATCCGTCATCTTTTTCAGACTGGGCGCCAGCCGCCTTTAAATTACTTGTCATAACCGCCTTTTTAAGTTGGGTTTTTAAACGGCGCACCATAGATTCCAATTGGTCATATTGCTTGTATAATTGTTGGGTAAAGAAAGTCGTTTTTAATCCAATAACTTCTTGCATTGCCACACGATCTGATGATTCAGGATTAGTTTTCATACCAATATTATACGCATGCGTAGAACACATTGCGAACGCAGGATTAATGGCATCGTTATCTTCATTGGCACAATCGCCATCCGCCACCGCAGGCGACACAAACACCAACGCCAACACCAACGCACACGCGCCCCGAATTAAATTATAAAAGATGTTTTTAATTTTCAACTTCAGCTCTTTCACATTCTTTACCATCTAATGTACATTTGCTGTACTTTTGATAACAGATACAGCAACCAGACCCGCCGCTTGGCTCTTCATAGATTTTTTGGCTTTTTATATCCTCAGCAGCTAGCCATCGTCCGCTATGCAACTGACATTGTCCTTCATAATCATTATCATCAACCTTTCCGACTTCACCTTTTTCTTTATCCCAATAATTAAACGTACCACAGGTTTTATAGGGGGACCCATCACCATTATCTCCACTACAACCTTTTTTAGCTTCCTCGGTTATCAAATCAATATTACTACCATCCTGAATATAACGCACCATACACCCTCCGGGACCCCAAAATGCGTGCTCTTTATGATCATTTTTACACGTTTCCCGATCCACACCCGGGATTTTATCAGGGTAATAATCTCTGAGAACCGAACGAACAAAGCCTCCTTTTTTTAATTCGCCTTCCAAGTCATCCAACTCCATACAAACATCTCTTTCAATAAATTTATTAGTACGGATGGCCTTTTCTAATATTTTGTGTCCAGCAGTCGTCAATCCGCAATACTTGAACTTTTCCGTATCGCCCTCACTGGAACTGAGTGAACTGGTGCCAATATCATGTGCGTCTTGTTCCAAGATGCGTTCCAATGTGTCCAAATCAAGCGTGCTGGCCTTTTTTCTGCGACGACCGCCAAACAACGCCAACGAATCCAACTGATTAGACATACAACCAACACGTATCATACGGTCACCATCGTAATTTTCATCAATCCATTGACGCTGAACTTCATCAGAATCGTCCGCCGAAATAGCCCCAATTGCCGTACACAAGGCATCATCTGCCGGCGGCACAACACCCCCAGACGTACAATCTTGCCCGCCTTTGACAGTGTATCTTACTTCTTCTTTGGTAGTGGTATTGGTTTCGGTACACGATGCAGGTTGCGATCTTCCGTTAACACAGCTGTCCGGAACCATACCACCAGTGCAACACTTGTCACCATTTTTTTCACAGTTTATATCATTATACCGCGCAACCTTGTGAACTGCCTTGCTGTTTTCTTTTCCATTCGAATGGCACATATACCGCGCCCAACGATTACAAGACCCACTTAACATCATTAAAACATCACTGACATCAACGCCCAACATCAAAGATGTTTCCAACGCTTCGTATAATTCGTCAATAACATTGTAAAATTCTTCAAACACAGGACGCGCTTTGTCTTTAAATACTTTGACACGCTTTGGGCCATAACAATTGCCACCACGTGAATCACAACCTGCATAATCAAACAAGTCTTGCAAAGTTGCTTTCATGGACTTCAAGCTCATTTCTGCGTTGTCAACACTGGTCAAAATTTCACCACTGGCCTGTTGACGCAATAAAATTTCTTCGGAAACCCCAGAATCAATTGCCTTTTGCTGGGCCACTGTCACCCCAACCGGCGCCGCATCAACCGCAGCCTGCTTTTCCTGTTTTGCGTTTGCCGCCTCTTGCTTGGCAACCTCGGTCATTTTTCGCTGTTCATCCAACTGACGTTGCATTTCTGCAATTGCCTCATTATTAGATTCCTGCATACTGCGTTGCATTTCCAGCATCTTATTTTGCATTTCTTGAATTTGACCGCTTTGTGCAGCAGCAGCATCGGCCTGAACCTTGGCCTGTTGCAACGCAAAATCTTTTTCCTGTTGTTTTTGTGCGGCGTTCGCAACAATCTGGGCAGCAATAAATTCAATTAAATCATCGCCATGTTTTTTGCAAGTCTTGTTTGAATTTACACAGCCTGCAACAACAGGCTTGGCCAATTCCATCGAAGAACACGCAGCGCACTTGGGTTGCGCACAACGCAAAATCAGTGAATTACAATTGCCAAAATCAGCCTTGGCCCCAGAAGCAGTTCCACTGCGACTGTTCATTAATTGATTCCAATTGTTGTTATTTGTTGCGCCAGCATTGCCATTCCACGCGGTTAAATTACTGCCTGCGGTGGTTGCAACCTGGGCGCTTGCGACGAATGGCAAGACGCAGAAAACCGACAATAAAAATTGCTTAGATAAATTCATATTCTCTCTGTATGGATAAATTTTATCATATTTAAAAAAAATATAAAAGCAAAAAATAATAAGGTTCAAAAAAATAAACTTACACTCTTTCGTCATCCTGGGGCTTTTCGGGCCCCACCCTCTTCTTTGTCATCCTGGGGCTTTTCAGGTTCTTCCGCTTTCGTCATCCTGGGGCTTTTCGGGCCCCACCCTCTTCTTTGTCATCCTGGGGCTTGACCCCAGGATCCAGGTTATTATTCTTCTTTGTCATCCTGGGGCTTGACCCCAGGACCCAGGTTATTATTCCTCTTTATTCTTATAAAAATTTTTTGTAAAAAAATTTGTCATTCTGTGGCTTTTCAGGCCCCACCTCTTCCCCGTCATCCTGGGGCTTGACCCCAGGATCCATCCGCTTTGTCATCCTGGGGCTTGACCCCAGGATCCAGGTCTATCCTGCTTTTTTTTATTTTTATAAAAATTTTTTCAAAAAAAAACTTACTCTCTTTCCGTCATCCTTCCCCCAGCCAG
>JAZNGD010000037.1:0-4235 GCA_045576255.1 Candidatus Enterousia sp. | reverse complement strand
AGCCCCAGGATGACGAAGGGGGATGGATCCTGGGGTCAAGCCCCAGGATGACGAGTTATGTTTTTAAGTTCTTTTTTCTTGAAAAAAGATTTATAAAAATAAAAAGGAAATATTACCTGGATCCTGGGGTCAAGCCCCAGGATGACGAAGTGGATTTGTAAAAAAAACGCCCAATCGGGCGTTGTTTATTTCTTCCAAAACGCAAATCCACGTCTGGTCGATTTTTCTTCACGTTGCTTTCTGTCTTCAATAGCACGACGACGTTCGGCGCGACGTTCTTGAAAACGACGTGCAGATTCTTCGTCACGTTGAATAACAGATATTGTTGTTGCAGACAATTTGTCATTGCGAACTTCTTCTTCGAATTCAACAATGTCGTTTTCGTTTAAAAATCTGATGCCGGCGGCCTTTAATGAACTGGAATGAACAAATACATCATCTGTGTTGCCGTCCGCGTTCGCTGTATCCGGAGTAATAAACCCAAAACACTTTTTACCATTATACCATTTTACTTTTCCTTGACGCATAACCCTATCCTTTCTTATGCTTGTTATGGTTCTGTAAGACTGTCAAGAACCTGATAATATCTTTACACTTTTTGCAAATTAAAGCAAGGGGAATAAAAAGACCCAAATAAATGGGTCTGGTTTCAATTACTTACGGTAATACCTTTGAACTTCGTTCATAACAAAATTAAATAACTTGGTCGCTTGCCCCGTCACAGGCAATTCCCAATCACGATGCATATATGGTATCGCAGAAACTAAAATAAACCGTGCCATAAAATGAAAAATGCTGCTTTGCTGATGACGCGACAACTTAACAGGCGCATCTTCAACACGAAACAATTCGTTTTCAATTGCATCATCAAGTTTTTCAATTATGTTATTTAAAATCTTTGGCGGATAATACAATGTACATTCTTTTGGAAAACCTTCGAACATAGAAATGTTGTTGTTGCGCGAATATAAAAGATTCCAACCAACACGTTCAAACAAATCTTCCAAACACCGGCATATCTTGCGGTTGTATTCTTGAACGCCGCGTTCGTAATACGATGCAAGTCTGGCTTCTATATTGTCAGTTTTGACACTATTTTTCTTGCGTGCGGCTTCGTATTCGTTGTGACTTTTGTTTTCAAATTCAAAAAATGTACGAACCTGACAAATGATTTCCATAGGAATCACAAAGTCAGGATTGTCACTGATATTCAATATAACCTTGGCATCGCGATAATTGCGCGGATTTTGCATACTGTAAAAAGTATCTTTAACAGATAAAATTCTGTCGGGCATTATTTCGTACAAACGTTCTATGAAAAGACGTGCTTGCGGAACCAAATCAAACAAACACTTGGCGCGCCAAACATCACGCAAACGAAAACGCGGTGGAATAACCTTGTCGATTTCACGAACAAGATCAACCGCAATCTTTTCATGACCACGACCAATAATCGATAAAACTGTTTCAGATGCGGCACTAGTATATTTTTCAGAAAAACGTTCACGAATTTTGTCCGAAATCGCTTTGGCAGAAGCTTCGCGTCCATGCGCCATCAAAACACGATGCGCAGCATTCGCGACTTCGTCAACATACGATTCATAATATTTGCCAGTGATTTTATCTAATGCCCTGTTGATGTTTTTCTGGGCGCCTATGATTACAGTCACAATCGACGATACAGACAAATCAATTTTATGCCCGGCAGAACTGGTAAAAAACTGATTTCGCATAGGATCGGCATCTAAACGATGATTTACAACATATGGCGACAGCGGATTTATGTCCGCAATTTTTATGGGTTCATCAATCGCACTGTCTGTCGCATAGTCATATTTCATAACCGCTGCCTTGGGCGCGCCAAAACACTTGCCCAAAACATGAAAGACTTCGCCCAGCCATTTCATACTGTCCGAATACAACAGACGCAAATAATCGCCAGCTTCGCTGTTGATGCGACCAGATTCAACAGCCCGATCAATCGCAGCAAGATTTTTGCAATCGTTTTCTTCGGTCACACGCTTTGCCCAATCGTCTGATTGTGTTTGATTCATATCAATCCCCCAAAAAAAAACTACTTCATCATAGGGAACAATACAACGTCACGCGCGGTCGGTTGATCAAAGACAATGCACGCCAATCTGTCAACACCCATACCAACACCAGAAATCGGCGGAAAACCATGTTCCATCGCACGAACAAAGTCGTTGTCTGGGTTAAAGGCTTCTTCGTCACCGTTTGCGATATTTTTTGCTTGTTCTTCAAATGCTGCCATTTGCTGAATCGGATTTACAAGTTCTGAATAACCTTTGCAAATTTCAGATCCGCATACCAACAATTGGTACATATCAATGCGACATTCGTCTTCGTCATTGCGACGCGCCAGTGGCATCATATATGCAGGATAATTATACAAGAATGTTGGGTTTACAATGCTGCCACGAATCTTGCGCTTGTAAACATAGTCAACCAATGTTGGAATAGATTTCAAATCTTCCAGTTCTGCCATTGGGAACATACCTGCATCAACCAACTTTTGACGCAAAACATCAACATCATTAAATTCCAAAATGTCACAACCAAAGAATTCATTCATCTTGGCAGTATAGTCCAGCATTTCATACTTGCTGAAATCAAGTTTTGTGCCTTGGTATTCAATTTGTAATGTGCCGCGACATTTCATCAGCAGTTCTTGGATTAATTCCCATGTAAATTTGATATTATCCTTGTAATCCCAGTACGCTGCATACCATTCAACCATTGTAAATTCTTGCAAATGTGTTGCGTCCATACCTTCGTTACGAAAATCTTTGGCGACTTCGTATACGCGGTCAAAGCCTGCACCGATTGCCTGTTTCAAGAATAATTCTGGCGAAATGCGCAACTGAAAATCTGTGTCCAGTGCATTATGGTGTGTTGTAAATGGACGCGCTGCTGCACCAGATGCAACATTTTGCAAAACCGGTGTTTCGATTTCCAAAAAGCCATTTCTGTTCATATAATCGCGCCAATATTGTGTCATCTTGAAACGGCCCAACAACGCATTGCGCGCTTCTGGATTAGAAATAATATCCAAATACCGTTGACGATACCGTGTTTCCATATCAGTCAAACCATGGTATTTTTCTGGTAATGGACGCATTGCCTTGGCCAAGATTTCATAAGCGGAAACTTTGACTGTCAATTCGCCAGCAGTCGTATGATACAAAGTGCCTGTAATACCAATAAAGTCACCCAAGTCAACATTAGACTTCATAAATTTATAATTTTCTTCGCCCAACTCTTCGCGCGACATAGAAAACTGGATTTCACCGTTAATATCATAAATGCGACCAAACATCAATTTACCCAACCAACGTAATGCTGTGACACGACCAGCCAATTTTACAGGCGTATCGTCTGACAATTCGCGCGCAGCTTCAATTGTATGAGTACGTTCAAATCTATCTTTCCAAACAACCCCATCGCGAGCCTTGATATTTTCAGCCTTTTGCAAACGTGCAGTCAATTCATTGGTTGACATTGGTGTATTTTCTGACATTTTTGTTTCCTTGTGTTTTTTTATTAAAAAACGGGCGCATAAAAGTGCGCCCGCAGTTTATTCTGTTGGTCGCACTTACTAATTAAAACGTTTAATAAACAATTTCATTACTTATGCATCCTGTTTATCTTCTTTACGATATTATATATACATTTTATTGAAAGTAAAGCAAAAAAGCCACTATTTGTTCTTGCATACAAATTTTGGTGCTCGCAAAGTACTTCGGGAACTTCGTTCCCTCGCCTCGCAACTCGGCCCTTTGCCGACAAAATTAAAAAACCACCCAAACGGGTGGTTTTTAAAATTTTGGTGCGAGCAAAGGGGCTCGAACCCTCGACCTCAACCTTGGCAAGGTTGCGCTCTAGCCAACTGAGCTACGCTCGCATTGCGTCGTATATATTGGCATATCTTTTTTGTAAATGCAAGTATTATTTTTAATTTTTTATTCCAATACCTGATTCTGTAATTCTATCAGTCTTTTGCATCCTGTGTCCGCCATTTGCATCAACTGGGTCAGTTGCTCTGCGTCAAATGGATGTTCTTCGCCTGTTGCCTGGATTTCGATAAAACGCCCATCGCCTGACATGACAAAGTTAGAATCCATTTCGGCCGCGCAGTCTTCTTCGTAATCCAAATCCAGAATCAAGTCGCCATGCCACAGCCCCGCCGACACCGCCGCTACATTGTTTGAAAT
>JAZNGD010000036.1:0-10692 GCA_045576255.1 Candidatus Enterousia sp. | reverse complement strand
TGCTTCGTTGGCAATATCAAGAACATCGTCCAAAGACGCTGCGTTCCCGTCGCGTGTTTTAAACGGTTTGCCGTCACGTCCATTTATTGTGCCATAACCAATATGTTCCAGGTCTTCGTATTTATATATTCCAGACATTTCGGCCACGCGGAACAGTTGTTCAAAATGCAGGTCTTGACGTTGGTCTGTAAAATATACCATTTTATCCGGATTATTCGTTTTTTTTCTGCAATAAATCGCAGCCAAGTCAGTGGTATCATAAGTGTCGGCCCCACGTGAATCTTGCCACATATATGGTGGCATTGGCTTGTTGTCTGTTTCGCGTTTTACAACAATGATTTGTGCGCCATCACTTTCTTCAATTAAATTTTTGCTGGTCAAAATCTTTTCTAAGTCGTCCAGATATTTTGCAGCGTTGCGTTCCCCAAGGTCATAATCAAATGGCAGAATGTTTAAACGCTGAACCGTAGCGGTCATCATATCCATTGATATTGCCAAGAATTTTTCAAATAATGCAAAGTATCCTGGGTGCCCATTTTGGAACAGTGCTTTGATTTGTTGTGCATGCGCCTGAAATTCTGGGTCTTGTTTTGCCAGCGCACTGGCCAATGGGTAATAAGTGTTTAATTCTTCGGGCGCAACATCATAATCAACCGGCTGTGATGGGTCAAAATTTTCTTGAAAATAAGGCAATTCTGGATGTAATTTTTCAATCCATGCAATAACCAATGCCATTGGTTTGCCCCAATCGCCAATATGATTCCAAGAATATGTTGTATGGCCCAAGTATTTTGCAATGCGGTTGAATGTGTCGCCAACAATAGATGTGCGTAAATGCCCAATATGTAATGTTTTTGCGACGTTGTATGCGCCATAGTCAAGTGCGATTACCTGCGAGGATTCTGATTGTGGGTGCTGTGGTTGTGCAGCTGATTCCCAAATAAAATCGTCTTTCAATTTTATGTTAATAAAACCAGGACCTGCAACAGAAGTTTCTGAAACAAATGGTAATTCTGCCAATTTTGGTGCAATTTCTGCCGCCAGTTCACGTGGGAGTTTGCCGGCGGATTTTGCCATAATCATTGCGGCATTTGTAGAAAAGTCACCAAAGTCACGATTTTTGGGAACTTCCAAGTTTACAGTTGTCCCCAGTTTTTCGTTTATTGCGTTTGATATATATTTATATAAATTCATTTTTTTTGCCTTTTAAGGTTTTTTATACGGGTAATATAATTCTTACTTTTAAGCCGCCCATTTTACTGTCTTCCAAGAACAATTGTCCACCATGGTTTTCAATTGCTGTTTGGGCGATAGACAATCCAAGTCCTGTTCCGCCGGTGTCGGCGCGTCGGGCGTCGTCCAATCGTACAAATGGTCGCAATGCATCTTTTTTGCGGTCATCTGGAATACCGATGCCGTCATCTTCTATGATGATTTCAACGTTGTCAGCCGAGTCAATTTCACTAATCTTGATTGTTTTGTTGGCGTACCTGGCGGCATTTTCAATTATATTTGTAAACGCACGTGCCAATGCCATTGGACGGGCATAAAACTGAACTGGCGTATCAGGAAAATCGGTCAATATTTGTTTGTCTGTTGCAGTATCGCGTGCAATGCGTGTCAGCATTGGGGGCAATTCTGTTGCTTGTTCAATTTCTGGTGCTTCGCCACGCGCAAAAGCCAAATACCCATTGACCATTTCTGTCATTCTGTCTATGTCTTGAATCAGGTTTTTGTTATCTGCACTGTTTGTTTCGATGGCCAAACGCATACGTGTCAGTGGGGCTTTCAAGTCGTGACTGACAGCATTCAGCATATCTGTACGTGTGCGATTGTATCTATCCAGACGTTCTTTCATAGTTATCATTGATGTGGCAGCGTCGCGAATTTCTTTGGAACCGGTTGGTTCAAAACCTGGTGCGTCAAGTCCGCGACCAAAGCGATTGGCCGCGCGCGCAATACGACGGATGCTGCGTGTGTGCAGAAAAATAAATGGCGTAATTAATATGGACACAATCAATATGGAACCAATCAGCCAAATGATAAATACTTCGGTACTGGTTGAATATACGCGGTATAAAGAAGTGCCAAATGTTGCGATTGTGTTGTCCTTGGTCGGGATGTCAACAAACAATAAACGTTTGCCTTTGTCCATGTATATAGATGCATTTCGATTTAATTTTTTTTCTAATTCTTTGGCCAATGGACCGATTTCGCGTGTGTTATTGTCGTTGTTTTTTGGGCGGTGAAGTTGTTTGTTAAAAGAAACGTTTATGCCCAGATTTTTTGCAAAACTGCGCATTTCATCAATTCTATCTTGGTCGATATAATCCATCATCGTTGTAATGTCTGCCGCCAATGTGCGCGCCAAAGTACTGTGGACGCGTGACCAGTGATTGCCAAAAAATGCATTTGCAACAATGACTTGCGCGACAACCAATGGTATTAAAATCATCAATATTGTACGCCATAAAAAACTGCGAGGTATTAATCTCATATTTTTGTCCTTGGTTTATTTGTCAGATTGGGCGGATTTATCAATCAGTTTGTACCCGCTGCCCCTGACGGTTATTATATCCAGATGTGATAATACTATATTTAATTTACTTCGCAAGCGTTTTGCGACCATTGGTGCCGCAGGCACAGTGTTGCCCAATGGGGAAGTTAAATTTTGCAATAATTTCTTTTCTTCGCCAGATAAAGCAATGATTTGATGCGCAGAATTTGGTCGTGTAATAAAAAATTCGTTGTCGACAAAAACAAGACCGTTGGGCATATCCTTTGAGAGTTTGTCAGATTTCTTGATTATGTTGTTAAGGCGCAGTATTAATTCGCGTATCTGAAATGGTTTTGCCAGATAATCATCTGCACCGTTCGACAGACCATCGATTGTGTTTTCAGAGCCTGTCATTGCAGTTAACATTATTACTGGTGTTTTGTTGCCGGATTTTCGCAGTTGTTTCAGAAAAGTAAGACCATCGATGCCGACCATCATTCTGTCCAAAATGATGCCGTCAACAGAAATTCTGGTCAAAATTTCTGATGCTTTTTCGGCGGATTCTGCGGATATTACGTTAAAACCACAATCACGCAACCCTTTTGACAAAGAGCTGCGCAGTATATCATCGTCGTCAATAATAAGAACTGTTTTGTTCATAATCAAGGTTTGTGCGCAAGTTGTCAGCGGCAATTATCTGAATTGCATTGGCTGTTTTTAGCTTTTACAGGTTCAACAGCGTATTCGCCAGGCTGAATCATTTGCATACCGTTAATTGATACTTCTTCATCAAATGTTGCTGCGCGGAATTTCATACCACCTGTTGTAAATTCTGTTTTAAACAATGCGTATCCTGTGCCACCGCCAGTGGTTGGGCCTTGCATACCAATTGAATAATATCCGCCCAGAATACCATAATCCAAGTCGATATAATCAAGACTTACAATCAAGGATACACTGCTGATACCGTCGCTGGTCATGTTGCATGAAAATTCGCGGTTTGATAATACTGCTTCGGAATTGACTGGGACCATCAAATCCATAACAGTTGGTTCGCATCTGCGATCAATGCCATTTACTAAAAATTCATATGTCATACCGACAGTAGCCTTGGATAAACCGGTCGAAACGCTGACTTGTGAAATGGTTGCCTTGGGAATTTTTATCATTGCATTGGCAATGCCAGTACGAACAGGCATTGATATACCAGATTGTAAACAGTCGCGTGAAAACGGGTCGGCTTCGCAAATATACAGGCGTGAATGCGCGTTCATCATAAACATATTTGCCAGGCTGTTAAATAAAAACGATCTGGTAATGCGTTCGTTTAAACGCGTACAACCAAAATTGCGGCAAATAATCATAGGACGATCTGCAAACATTACCCCAGGATGCGCTTGTGATTCTATCGTGCGTGCCGCGATTATGTTTTGGTCATAATCCAGACTGTCTGCGCGTTCCATAAATTCTGTTTCAGGGATAAAATTTGGGTCGTCTGGGTATGCATAATAAGACTGAACCGGGGTTTCGGTGTAAATTGTCTGAAAATCTTGGTACACAATATCTTGTTGCGCATAGGCAGAAAATCCGCAAAAAACAGCCAAAGTTGATAATAAAAATGATTTTGTCATGATACGACCTTTTGTTCTCTCGGATGAATATTAGAACATTTTAGATAATTGTGTCAAAACAAAAATATTTTTATTGAAATTTATATTCGCTTTGTTCTAAGTTAAGTATGAAATAATTTAAAGAAAGGTGGAAATAATGGTCGATCTTATAATTTCTGGGGATGCCGGAAAGTTGCATGCGGTTTATCACAAGTCTGCACAAGAGGCCGCGCCTTTGGCGGTGATTTTGTCTGGAAATCCGCGACAAAAGTATCATATGAATGATCGTGTGTCGTATGCAATGTTTCGGGCTTTTATGGATATTGGCTTTTCTGTGGTCAGATTTAATTATCGTGGCGTTGGTGATTCCGAAGGTGTAATCGGAACGACTGCGGATAATATGCTGGATATTGCGACGGTTATTGATTGGATTCAAAATCATAATGAAGACAGTGATAAAATTTGGTTAGCCGGGCATCAATTGGGGGCTTGGTATGTATTGCAAGCAATGATGCGCAGACCTGAAATTTCTGGGTTCGCGTTGGTATCTCCGGATGCGTCAATTTCTGATTTTGCGTTTTTGTCGCCACGTCCAAATCGTGGGTTGCTGTTGCAGGGGGCGGCTGAACCAGACGATGCGCGTGCATTTGCTGCGCATTTGACCCAGGTTCTGAAAAAACAAGCACAGATAGATTTGGAAACTATTCGTGTAAAAGGTGCAGATGCAACGTATGGTCAACCGGCAGATTTGCGACAAATGTATAATGATTTAAAGGCTTATGTGGGACGTGAAAACGAAGAAGACAAGTTGTTATAATAATGCAAAATAAAGAAAGATTTTTAGATGCAAATATCCCAGATGAAATGGCTGCTGGGATTCGTCCGCGTTCGTTGTCCGACTTCATAGGACACGACAGTTTAAAACAGAATTTATCTGTATTTGTTTCTGGCGCGCGTTCGCGTGGCGAAGCAATGGATCATGTCTTGTTATACGGACCACCCGGGCTTGGAAAAACAACGTTGGCGCATATTGTTGCGAATGAATTGGGAACTAATTTCAGGGCGACCGCAGCCCCAATGTTAACTAAACAGGGGGATTTGGCGGCTATTTTGACGTCTTTGGAACCAATGGACGTTTTGTTTATTGATGAAATCCATCGCTTGCCGACGGCTATTGAAGAAGTTTTGTATTCCGCAATGGAAGATTTCAAGTTGGATATTATGCTGGGCGAAGGTCCAACGGCTAAAAGTGTGCGTATTGACCTGCCCCCTTTTACATTGGTTGGGGCAACAACGCGTACAGGGTTGTTGTCTAATCCATTGCGTGACAGATTTGGAATTGATTTGCGTTTAAATTTTTATTCACCAGATGATTTGTCTAAAATTATTCAACGCAGCGCAAATATACTGGGAACCCCGATTGATGCTGATGGTGCATTAATGTTGGCGCAATCTGCGCGTGGTACGCCACGTATTGCAAACAGGTTATTAAAGCGTGCGCGTGATTTTGCGGGGGCTTTGGGTAAAAAACAGATAACTGCGGATATTATAAAAACTACCCTGTTCCAATTGCATATAGATGGCTGCGGGTTGGATGAAATTGATCGTGAATATATGAATACGATTATTAAATTTTATGCTGGTGGCCCTGTCGGGATTGAAAATTTGGCGGCGGCTTTGTCGGAACCGGTTGACACAATCGAAGATGTGATTGAACCGTATTTGATGCAATTGGGTTTTGTTCAGCGCACCCCACGTGGTCGTGTCATTACGGATGCCGGCTATGCTCATTTAGGGTTGGAAAAATGAAGTTGCATACTTTCCCTTTTACAGTTGCGTATGCAGATACGGATGCCGAAGGTATCGTTTATCACGCACGATATTTGGAAATAGCAGAACGGGCGCGTATGAATTGGTTGCGCGGTAAATTAAACAAAGGTGATGATATTGGCTTTGTTGTTCGTGAATTGAATATAAAGTATATTCAGCCACTGCGTGTGGCAGACGATTTTATTGTAGAAACACAAATGGTCGATGTTGGTGCTGCGGTTGTGCGTGTTGAACAAAAATTCGTGAAAGATGGGAATATATATGCTATAATAAACATAAAAGTTGCGTATTTGGGTGGGGATATGCGACCAAAACGTATACCTGGGGATTTTATCAACAGTTTAATTTGAAAAAAATTAAGAAAGGAAAGAAAAAAATGGAAAGCAGTTTTTCGTTATTCAGTTTGTTTACTGGTGATTTGATGACATTGTTTGTGTCACTGGTTCTGGTTGGATTCAGTATTTGGTCTTGGGCAATTATTGTTGAAAAAATTCGGCTGTGGCATCGTGTAAAAAGAAATGATGTTTCTGTTAAAAATGCGACTAATTTGGATACTGTTGCGGACAAGGTAATTGCCCCCTTTGATAAAAATTTGTGGTTTTTGTCTATGGTTGCGTATATTTCGCCATTCATAGGTTTGTTTGGAACTGTTTGGGGGGTTATGGATTCTTTTGCGGCGATTGGCGTTAATCAGTCAGTCAGTATTGGTGTTATCGCACCTGGGTTGGCGGTTGCGTTGGGGACAACTGCGTTGGGGCTGATTGCCGCTGTGCCGGCCGCAATTGCACATCAGTACTTTGCGAAAAAATCAGATGAATTGTATGAAAAATTAACACATGATGTTTGTGATTTGAAATGTAAAAAATAAGGCGTAAAAATGTCCAGATTAAGACGTAAACAGGCAGACGGTGGTATTCAATTAACACCTATGATTGATGTTATGACGGTGTTGTTGGCGGTCTTTATGGTGACTACGCCATTGATGACAACCGGGATTGATTTGGAATTGCCACGCGCAGGACAGTCCGCGATGACTGGCAGTGATCACGCAATTCAGATTAGTGTGGATTCTGTTGGGCGTTATTATTTGATGGATTCACAAATGTCACGTGATGAAGTCGTTAAACGTGCTGTGGCGATGCGTGGCGAAAACCCAGAACTTACAATTATGATAAGTGGTGATACGCATGCGGATTATGGCGCAGTTATGGCGGTTATGGGAAAATTAAAAGACGCAGGTTTCCAAAAAGTCGGATTGCGCACACAACCAGAGAAATAAAGTGGCAAAGTTTGATGTTTTTTCTTCGGAAAATTTGTTGATGTCAATTGCTGGGCATTTGGTGTTGGTTGCGATTGTTATAACTTCTTTTTCGGTTGTTATTAATCGCGCAAAATTGGTGACACCTGACCGAATCCAAATTATTGAAATAGATTTAGACAAGGTTGTTGTGTCTGGCGAAGAAACAAAACTTTATAATGTTGGCACGCCTGAGCAGAAAGAAGAAAAACCAGAAAAAAAGACAGAAACAGAAACAAAAAAAGAAGAAGCGCCAGTCGAAGAAAAAGAAATAAAATCAACGACTTTGGTCGAAGATAAAACAAACGATGTAAAGAAAGAAGAAGCGTCAAAAAAAACAGAAAAATCAAATGAGCCTGCGCCCAAGAAAAAACGCGTTGTTCGTGTAAATCGCGAAGTTTTGTCGTTGGACAGAACGATGACAGCTTCTGTTAAAGATGCGTTGCGTGTCGCGATGACTCGTTGCTGGGTGATTGATACGACGCGACCCGATATTTCCGATATTCGTGCAGTTGCGCATTTAAAAATGCGAAAAAATGGTACCGTCCAGGATGTGTGGTTTGAATCCCAAGCGCGTGCAGAAACGGATGTTGCGTTTGCGTATGTTCTGGAAACAATAAAAAATGCGATTGATGTATGTCAGCCGTTCCGTATGCTGCCGGTAAATGAATTTGAAACGTGGCAAGATATTCAATTAACTTTTTACCCAACCCAAGGTAAAGTTATGTAATATAAAAACGCGCTGATTGCGCGTTTTTTTCAAGACAGGCATATAAGCCGGGTTCTGTTCTGCCCCAGATTAGTTGTTACACCGATTTGGGGTAGCGGACATGATTAATCTGCATTTTGCATTACTGCAAATGTCAAGCCTTCTACCCGCCCCCAATGTGGGACACATATGCGGGGGTCTATTTGAAGTTGCTGCGCGCAGAGATTGCCCGTTTCACTCGAATTTAATCGTTTCGTCACTGTTGCTCTTATCGTCAGGTCGCCCTGCCCGGTATATTAGCCGGTGCGCTGTCCCAAGCAGCCCGGACTTTCCTCAAACAATCATAGGATTGTCAGCCATGTCCAGCCCATCTTGTGGGGGTAATTATATCGTTTGTTCAAGAAATTTCAATCGTTTTTATTCCAATATATAATCTGGGTCTTTTTTTGCAACCGCGGCATATACACCGTCGTATCCACGAATATAAGATAATTCAAACAAGTTTTCTGTGTCGAATTTCATCATTGCTTGGAATACAGCCTGTTCTGTTGAAACAAGATTGTGTCGCTTCATAATCAAGCGCGTGCGTTCAAATGCGGTATAAAATTTGTGTATGGTTTCGCCGTCACCAATTACAGAACAAGCAGGAACATCATAATCTGCGTTTATCATTGCGATGTCGGTCAGGTCTTGTTTAATCAGTTGGGCGCGCGTTGCGTTTGGAATTGGACCCAGTGCGCGACGATATAGGTTATAAATGAATTTTGGTAAAAATTTTGGTCTGGTTTTGCCCAATGTCGGCGCAATTGTGATGCGGATACGGTTTTTCGGCTTGGATTCAACGCTGCCATTCCAGTTTAACCAAAAGTTTTTATACATCGGATGGAACGAGCCAGCGTCCAGCCACATAAAATATTTAGTATTAAACTTGTTTTCGTGCGCCGCCCAATCAAGTACAGCCGGTTTCGCGTTTATTACCATCATATAATCAATCCATTGCGATGGGGTTTTGTGGTGAAGTAAATAACCGCGTTTGCCAACCATTCCATCAAGAATTTTCAACCAAGATTCGCGTTCTGGCATATGTGGCAGGTCTTGGAAATCCATAACACGCATTAGTATCTTTTTATCAAGGCCATTTTGTTTCAGGTATTCGGCAGTTTGTTGGTCGCACCACAGCGCAACACGACCAAATGTTTCAATTAATTTTTTTAAAGAAGGCAGATAAAAATCTTCAAATTTTCTGTCCATATGTTTCAGACTGTTTAAATCTTTGCGTGGGATTTTAAACAGCATTGTGCAAAAAGTTATATCTTTGCGTTTTTTATCATATGTTATTTCCATAATCGCCCCTTTTTAAGGAAAGTATACCTGATTCCATGTAAAAAAATCAAGATTATTTCTTTCTTTCGCCCATATGTTTTGCGGATTGCAGCGCGTGTCGTAATGCTTGTTCTGCAATTTGCCGTATTTTGGGGGCAAATGTGCGCATATTCATTGTGTCTGCCACAGTATTGCCGAAAATCTGTGCGATATGTTCAATTTGTGTCGGCGCAATAATGAAGACGTCACTGGTGATAGTTTCTGGTTTTAATAATTGTATGTTTTCGCGCATAGCCCCCCCTTTATCTTTTTACTAAAAAATGTTTTTTACACTTGTTAAATTGGTCTGATGTTATTATATCATAAAGTATCTTGACCGCAAGGCACAAAATTGCTATATAACTTGGGATAAATATAAGGAAGAAGAAAGATGGTAAAAAATTTAATCAGTAAATTATTAGGTTCTGCAAACGACAGATTAATAAAAAGTTATGACAAAACGGTTTCTTTAATCAATGATTTAGAGCCCAAGTATCATGCGATGACAGATGAACAATTGCGCGAACAAACAGACGTATTGCGCGCGCGATTAAAGGCTGGTGATAAAGAAAAAGATATTTTGCCAGATGCATTCGCGTTGGTCCGTGAAGCATCAATCCGTACAATCGGATTGCGACATTTTAATGTCCAGATGATTGGTGGTATGGTTTTAACTAATGGGCAAATTGCGGAAATGAAAACCGGCGAAGGTAAAACATTGGTTGCAACGTTGGCAATGTATTTAAAGGCGCTGTACGGCAAAGGCGCGCATTTGATTACGGTTAACGATTACTTGGCGTCGCGCGACGCGGAATGGATGGGGGCGATTTACAGATTCCTTGGTTTGTCTGTCGGTATTATTCAGCACGATATGACCGATGAAGAAAGACGTGCGGCGTATGCGTGCGATATTACATATGTGACTAATTCGGAATTGGGTTTCGATTATCTGCGTGATAATATGAAATTTTCTAAAAAACAACAGGTTTTGCGTCCTTTCTTTTATGCGATTGTTGACGAAGTTGACAGTATTTTAATTGACGAAGCGCGCACCCCTTTGATTATTTCTGGGCCTGCTGAAGATACCAGTGAATTGTACGCCAAGGTTGATGCTGTTGTGGCACAATTGACAGAAACGGATTTTAAAAAAGACGAAAAAGACAGGCATGTGACGCTGACAGAAAGCGGGGTCGATACTGCAACACGATTGTTAAAGGATGCAGGATTGCTGAACGGCGATAATTTGTATGCGTCTGAAAATGCTGTGCTGGTTATGCATATTCAACAATCTTTGTTGGCACATTATTTGTTCCAGAAAAACGTTAATTATGTTGTGCGAAATGGCGAAATTCTGATAAGTCGGATCGTAGCCATGTCGTTCTGTGAC
>JAZNGD010000035.1:0-12661 GCA_045576255.1 Candidatus Enterousia sp. | reverse complement strand
AATTATTTTTACCAACGTATCCCCAGATAGCCATCTTGATTGACCGTATTTTGAAATACGTTTGCTGAGATTAAAAGCGGTCGAATCTAAACCGCAATTAATCGCCAATCTGGAACAAGACACATTGTTTTGTTCTGCAATATGATTTACCGTTTGCCACAGTGCGCAATGATATTTGTCTGACATAATAACCCCTTTGGTTTGATAACAGGCGCGACATATGCCCAAGGTATCACAAAACCAATTTGTACGCAACAATAACAACCAGCAGTTGTGTTCAAACAATGTTTTTCAAGGCTTGTATCAGATTTTTGTGCCAGCGTCACGATTCGCCAGCAGCACGTTTTTTTTCCAAAACAATCTTATAAATCAATGTTTTTCAAGCTTTTCTTGTTCCATATATCTGCGAACAATATTTTCATCAAAAAACTGCAATCGTCCACTGGGCAACATTAACATTCTGTCTATACCCAAGTGTTTCAAAAATTCTAAATCGTGACTTACAATTATCAATGTACCACCATATTCCGAAAAACTTTGCGCGATGATTTTCTTGGTTGCCACATCCAAGTGGTTTGTCGGTTCGTCCAACAACAAAACATTAGCGCCGCCCAAACATAATTTTGCCAATTCCAAACGACTGCGTTCCCCTGGCGACATTGTTTTAACACTTTGCCTTACCTTGTCCCCTATAAAATTAAAATGACTTAATACAGAACGCAGTTTCGAGACGCTGATATTTGTCGCACTTGACGCGTTTTCTAAAATTGTTATTTGCGGATTCAATGTTTCATATTCCTGGGCATAGTATCCCAAATCTGTTTTTTTACCAATACGTATAATGCCAGAATCTGGTTTTAATATTTTATACAACAACTTTAACAGTGTCGATTTTCCTGCGCCATTTTCACCAACAATTAAAAACTTTTCACCACGATTTAATGAAAATGTAAGATTCTTAATTACCTTTTTGTTCGCAACGTATGAAAAGTTTAAATTTTCCACCGTGATTGGCAAAATATCCGCTTCACGATTTGGACTTAGCTCCAAATCAATATTTTTCTTTTCAGGTGGCACAACAGCCAAGTTTGCGCGTTTCTTTTCCAGCAATTTTTCACGACTTTGCGCCAGCCTTTTTGCCTTACCCGATTTACCGCGTTGACTGTCTATAAAAGCCTGAATTCTATTTATTTCTTGCATTTGTTTTTGTAGCAAACGTTCCAAACTCTCGTTCGTTTCTGCCAAAACGCGCAAAAAACGCTTGTACCCAAAACCGTACAAAGTCCCGGTATGCATCATTGCATCTAAATACAGAGTCTTATCCGCGACCTTGTCTATGAATTCTTCATCGTGCGATATAAATATTACAGACGCATCAGTCGCAACCAGATAATCCATCATCCATTCACGACTAGCCGCGTCCAAGTGATTTGTTGGCTCGTCCAAAAACAGAACACTGGGACGAGAATACAGTGTTCGAACAAAAGAAATCTTGGATTTTTGACCGCCCGACAGTTCACCCAATTTCTTGTTTAGATTTTGTCGGTCAATACCCATCTGATCTATCATTGCTTCCAGTTCCGATTCTGCGGCATACCCATCCCAACATTCAAATTCTGACTGACACACCCCCAGTTGTTGTAACAGTTCTTCAGAATAATCGCCGTCGGCCATTTGGGTATATATTTCTGCCATACGTTGTTCTATTTCAACCAAAGGACGACCCGAACGTAAGAAATCATAAACAATAACATCTTCTGGCAGATTTAATTCGTCAATCGTTTGCGGCATCCAACCAATACGTGGATTCTTGCCCATATAAAATTCACCCGAATTGTAATCAATTTGCCCCAACAAAATTCTAAACAAAGTAGATTTGCCGGCACCATTCAGACCAACAACAGCAACTTTTTCACCATCTTGAACAGAAAAACTTAAATTCTTGAAAAGAACATTGCTATCAAAAGATTTATCAAGATTTTTTACAAGAAGCATTTCTTACCGTTTCTTTTAAGATTAATATTTAAAAAAAACAAATCAAGCAAATTTTACCCCCTGGACAGGCCCGACCGCTTGTCATCAGAACAATTTTGTGCTAGGATAAAAGAAAAGGAAAAAATATGGCAATAAAAACTTTGAGCAGTGGTGCACACTCAACTGTATACACAGATGAAAATGAACCGGGAATTGTTATAAAAAAAGCCAAAGACCCAACCGACACCAATTATCTTAAAAAACAGCTGCGTGGATACGATGTTATAAATTCTATAAAGGCACAGGGTTATGATGTCGGTGTTATGTTGCCAGAACTTGTTGCAGCAGATGATAAAGAACAAACAATTCGTGAAAAAATTATGCCTGGCGCGACTTTTGATTCAAACGGCAGAATGTATTTCAGTTTATCTGAACAGCAAAAGAATGATATGGCCTTGCAAATGGCAACGTTTTTGAATGCGATGCATTCCAGTTCAGAATGCAAACCTGCCCAAGACTTTATTATCAACATACGAAAGGAAGGGCCTGCAAACGCCGATGAAATCATTGCTAAATTTGAAGGTATGATGCCTAAAAAAATGGCAAACAAATTAAAACAGGCAGAAGAATATTTACACACATCGGATAATTCTGATGAATTTATTGTTATGACCCACACAGATTTAAGGGCATCAAATTTAATGTATGACATAAATACAAATAAACTGGCAGTTATTGATTTCGAATCAGCCAAACCAGACAATATATATCGCGATTTTGTTGCGTCTGCATCGGCTTCTTCTATGCCTTGGGATTTTATTAAACGTGTAATTAATTTTTATAACCAGATACCAAATAAAAAACATCCGATAAAGATAAACCCAGAAAAAGTACAAAACGCATTACTTTATTTGGCATTGCACGAATATGCATATTGTTTTGCCCCCGGTAATTTCAAGCAATTCCCGTCATATATAAGCGACAGGTTGGAAATGATTACAGGTATTGAATTTGACGCAACGCAAACATTCAAAAACGCAAATAAAAAAGCACAAGACGCTGGCAACAATAATATTATCGCGTCCTGCAATAATACCGGTCACGGTATATAAAAAGCTGCAATCAAGCTTTGCTTTACAACAAATCAAATTGCAAACGATACGCGATTATGCAGATTGTTTCTTGCGCAACATCAATTCTGGTTTGCCGGCATTTAATTCTGGCGACACTGCAAAACCCAATCCGTCTATGAACGATTGAATCTGAGATTTCACTTGTGCCACATCCACATCATCGGCAGTACAATATTCTACTTCTAAAAACAGTCCCAGGTCTGCCACAGTTTCAAATTCAATTGTATAGTCGCCTGCGCGATACGTACGTTTCAGGTTGTCAATCCGTATCAATTCACGCAACCCCAGCGCATTCATAATATCGCACAAGGTTGACATATCAGCAACGGTTGTTTCAGATTCATCAGAATACAACCATGTATCACCGTCAAAATGGTCGTGCTTGTACGTGATATAATTTATGCCGTCTTTTGCACGTGTGCGACAACACGCATACAGCCGACCGTTGCTGTCGGGTTGTAAATCTGGACGCAATGGGTCGTAATAGTATGTATCCACTGTACGTTTATCGCCCAAGAATTCAAATTCAGATAATTTACGCAGAACATCTGCTTGGTCTGCGAAAACCTGAACCAAGATTTCAATTTCTTTCATATTGGTGTGTCCTTTTGAATATTCTAAAACGCATTTTTATAAATATCAATTTTTTCATAGCAAATACATAGCAAAAACTTTGCGTATGGCGCCGGCTTATATAGATATACAATAACTGTTTGTTTTTTAGATTATTTAGGACATAATAAAACTATGACTAATCGCTGGACTTTTGATAATGATGATTTGTTTGAACTTGTGCGCAATGGTCGTAAGTGCGGAACGTGCGGTCGACATTCTGACACCGAACCAATGGCAAATGTTGGCGAAACCCAAGAAATCTACAACAGTCGTGGAGAAACAATTACAGTTCAAATTACAGCCGTTAGAAAATGCCGTTTTTGCGACATTGATGACACATGGGCGCGCACAGAGGGCGAAGGCGATCTGTCCCTGGAATACTGGCGCAAAGTCCATATTGATTTTTTTAATAAATACTATCCCGATTTTCAGGAAACAGATTGGCTGGAATTAAACGAATTCAAGGTTATAAAAATCCGGCACCGAAATTTACAAATTCGCGACGCAACACCCACAGACGCAGATGCAATTTATAACATTTGGGCAAATGGCTGGCGATATGCATATCAGAATATTTTATCGGCTGGCTTTCTGGCACAACGTGTTAGCGATGAAGTTGTTGCTAATAAAATCGCCAAATTTCCGGAACGCTTAAAACAAGAAATTGCCCAAGGTAATATTTTCAAAGTATTAACCGATGACAATCTGGTTATCGGATATATCAATGGCGGCGTACCAGAATCCCCCGAATGTAATGCGGACAAGGAACTTTATTCACTTTATATCGACACAAAATACATTGGGAACGGTATTGGCAAGATGTTATTACAAACGTTTGCGCAAGAAATGCAGTCCCAAGACGCAAAAACGTTTGGTTTAATGTGCTTTTCGGCTAATCACAGTATGGGCTTTTACAAAAAGATGGGCGGCAAAGTTACTATAGAACGTCCCAGCAGTGAAAAATTCGAACGCACCATGGGGTCTTTCTTGGAATTTGATATCGCAGATGTGCTGAAACAGTAATAAAAACCGTTGCTTTTCGTTCAATTTTATGCATCCAAAATGGGTGCATAATTTTTTCTACACGCAAATATTGATTAAGTTCGTAAAAATTGCAGTAGTGGACGAAAAAGGGACAAAAAAGGGAAATAAAATTAGCAATAAAATTGACGCAAACGAACAAAACAAACAAAAAACCCGCTGATTTCAGCGGGTTATCGTGGTGGGGACACAGGGACTCGAACCCTGGACCCAATGATTAAAAGTCATTTGCTCTACCAACTGAGCTATGTCCCCAAAACCGGACCTGGAAAACATAAACCGAAGTTCTGTTTCCAAGGGTCGGGGGAAAGTTTGACATATATTTAAACAAAAATCAAGCAAAAAACGCATTTTTTTATTTTTTTATTTTTTGCCTTGTTTTTCTTTCAAAAGCGTCACCGCACCAGGACCTGTGCTTTCCGCCAAATGGTTCCCCAGCATTACCGCCGCAACAGTATCTGAATCAAGCCAATCAAGAATACCCGACATTATACTTTCTGTGTACTTGGCGGATATGTGTTTGTTTTTATGGAACTTGTTTTCGTTTATCAAATGCGAAATATCACGCAATATAGCCGATAATATCTGGGCTTTGTTCGTTTCTATTACATCAGTCCTGGAATTAAGAAGCAATAAATCATCCAGTCTGTTATGACATTCTTGAAATTTATTCAAAACAGATAAAGTCATCTTTAAACGACCAGAAATGTCAGACACGCGCCACATCAACATACGATTAAGATTATCAACTGTCAATTTTGAACGAACAGACATCGCTTCACGCAGCGCAGTTATCAAATCTAGCATCAAAGAATTTAATTTTATTCCCAGACTGTCTGCCATATGATTGTGCATCTTGCGATTTACGCGATTGTTTGTGTAATCGTACAGCAAAAACACCAACGGAATAGACAATAATGACGCAGAAACATTTATGACTAAATCACGAATATTTTCATTCGGCGCATTATCAATCGCACCTGTGTACAGAACTATGCCACCTGCGATAGACATTAAATACGGTAAACTTTTTAAAAAAATTGTACGAAAACTTATTTTCATACACATATTTTACATAAAAAATGCGGCAATCGGTACAGGAACAAATACCTTAGTCGTCTTTATCAACCGCTGGCAAGGCGCATCTGGGACGAACCCACAACAATGCCCAAGCACAAAGAGCAATCATCAAGACACCCAAGACAAAAATACTGATTGCCCAGCTGCCAATTTGACCGCCCAAACCAATAATGCCACATACAATAACATATACAAGATACATCAATGTGGTATACAAAGACAATACGACAGAACGATGTCCCAACGGTATCATATTTTGAAGCTTGGCATACAGTAATGTATAAACACCATAAAACAAAATATACGCAATCCCCATTAACCACAATGCATCTAAATTATAAAAGAACGAAAACAAAACATATAAAATACCAACGATACCTGCCAACAAATACAAAAACCAATCTGGTAAATGAGTAAACCTGTATGCAAAACGCTGACCCAATGTGGCACACCCAAGCAAAAAGAACGACAAAATCCCAACATATTCTGTCGGCAAGCCCAACTGCAACCCCAATGGACTTAAAAAATCGTCCAGATACGGTATATTTACCACCAACAATGCCAACAACATAACCGACAATAAACATGGCGTTTTAAGACAAACACGAAAACCACTTTGTAATATCTTTGTAAACCGCACCTTTTTCGGGCGTATCTTTTCGGGTGGTGTATATCGAACAAATAACAAACACACGACTGATAACAAAATCGAACCCACCGATGCCCAAGTCACCCAATCATATCCTTTGAACATCAACAAAGAACCCAATGCAGATAACGCAACCCCAACAGATTCATAGGTCGATTTGCGACCCAATATTCGCGGATAATCTGCAATATCACCATTGGCAGAAACACTGTCATACACCAGACCTTCGAATGCAACATTGCGAAAACCAGCCTGGATTCCCCATAAAATCATACCAAAAACAAATCCCAGATAAGTCGGAAAAACCAACCACAACAAAACCGCAACAGACTTTAAAAACTGGCCAAATATCATTGCCCAACGCTGTCCCACGTGATTGGTAATAAAAGCAATTGGAACCTGTCCAAAAACGGTTGCAAGTGAAGATATAATAAACATACTGGACAATTGAAAATCACTTAAACCATTTTGTTGCATAAAAATCGCATAAACCGGGGTCAATAACAAAAATTTGTTAAAAAAAGCAAAACCGTATAAAGAAAATAATAAACGTTTCAAATTCCTGTCCTGTCTGTGTAAGGCAGTATATAAATTTTCTGCAAAAAAAGTCAAGTTCGTCATTTAACAACGATAAAAATCCCCACACAATGGTGGGGAATTTGTCCAATATATGTGTTAATTTTTTTGTTTTATTTTACATTAGAATTCAACATTCAAACGAACGCCCAATTCAGCTTTGACATCTGTGCCGTTTTGAGACTGAGCATGTGCTTCGTCAAATGTGTATTCGCCGTATACAACAACCTGTGTTGCATCGTTTACCTGATATCCAGCAGACAGACCCAATACATATTCATCAAATCCATCTTCCATGTCTTTTACTTCTGCCAACAAGCCATCAACAACACCTTGTTGAAAAGCAGCAGCAGTACCCGCGACTTGTTCAGCAGACATACCAGCAACTGTCGCTTGTGCTTCTAGTTGTGTCATAGTTGGATATTTAGACATAACACCCATAACGGCGGCAGTACCCAACGCATCCGCATCAACACTACCTACTTTGGTAGCCAAGCCATCTACACCATTATCAGCGTGATGTTTAAATGTAAAGTTCGCGCCAAATGACCATTTGTCGTTCAACTGATAAAATGCTTTCAAGCCTGCATTAACTTCGGTTGCAGATTTTAAATCAACTGAAATTTCATCTGGGAAGCCCAATTTTGTGATTGGCAATACGCCTCCTACTTTGTATTGAGTCACATCAATTTCATTGTTATCATTGCCGAATGTGCGCAGAACTTCTGCGAACCCTGCAACGCTGAATTTATCAAACTGTTTACCAAATTGTGTTCCAACATGGAAACCCCAGCGGCCGTTTGAATAATTATCATAATTAAAGCCATTATTTGTGTATGCACCTGACATTGCACTGATACCGCCCAATTGTGCGTCTGCGTACAAGTCCCATGCAAAACCGTTCATATCCAATGCACGATATTTCAAACCTGCACGACCCAGATGCATACCCTTGCGACCAATGTCATCGTCGTGTGTATAGCCAAACTTTGCGTATGCTTCTAAATTGTCCAAAATACCATAGCCCAATTCTTCGTGCAGACGCCAGATTGGAAATTCTGTTGCCCCATCATGATTCTTTTGTTGATGAGCCTTCGAATCATCTGCGATTTTGTACATAACACCAGCAGATGTTTTGGAATATACACTGCCCTGCTTTGGCATATACAGTGGATTTTCCAGATTCGCAGCGTATGCCGGCGCAGTTAATACTGACAAAGCAACTGCTGCTTTTAAAGTTTTTTTCATCTTTTAACTCCTTGGTTTTGATGAATATTCACACCCCCATTATTGGCAAGATGCGGTTCATATCCACACCGCCCATTATTGGCAACAGTATGTTGTTCTGATATGAACATATACATTTTTGCACTGTTTTAGGACAGATGTCAAAAAATCTTTTTACTTGACAAGAAAAAGACTTGAAACGTGGGAAATTTTACCTATATAGAAATTGGTGGCAGGGATGGTTAAATAAAAAAAGAGGTCGCGCCATGAATAATAAAAAAAATATCAATAATCAAGACATCGAAAAATTAAACGCATTATATAAAAAAATGTTCGCAGGTTTGTCTTTGTTAAAATGGTCCAAGAATCACACTTGCGGTCGTGGGTGGCAAAACGCACTTGATTTATGTGGCGCAATGATTAAATCGTCTGCAAAAAAACATCATGAAAATAATCCTGCGGTAAAATATATGGACGAATTGCACGCAAAATGCAAAAAGAACTGGTCGCGCACAATTATGACAAGCGATAATCGCGACAGTACACCTGGGCAATCACCAGAACAACTGAAAAAAATGGCGCATGTTGGCACAAATATGCTGAACAGCGCAACAACCGAAATGGAAAAGATTTTCGGCAAATATAACGAACGTACGCTTGAACAAGAAAAAAGCGCAAAGTTTACCGAAATACAGAAAAAATTCCTTATCGCACAATTTAAACAAAACACTTTGTAAAATAAAAGAAGCATAAAATGGATTCGCAATTCGACAAAATGATAAGTATGCTAAGTGGAGTCAACACAAAAGAATATATGAACAACCAGCTTAGCGATTTAGAAAAAAAACAAATTGAAAGCGCAATTGACTTGATGTTTAATGGTATGGCGCAACGCAATTGGATAAACGGCGGCACATTAAGTGACGCATGGCTGAACGCGTTGGACACTGTTCGCGAAACTGTTTTTACATTTACACAAACAAATGCTGCAACACAATACGCCAGGAACGCAACTTTTAATCACAGAAAAATATGGCGTTCAACTGCAATCGCCTCGCTGGAAGGCAACCGCACACTGAATTGTCCGCCTGAAAAGCGCGAAGCATGGATGAATGACGCAAATACAAAGATTCAAAACGCGTATGAAATTCTTGAAAAAATCATTGTTAATTTTGGCACAAATAATCAGCACGCCGCACAACAACAAGTGATATTCAAACCCGTAAATCTTAAAACGATTGACGAACGCGAAAATGTTCACGAACGCAAATACTGATAACTGTTATTATTGATTCCACAAGTCCCAAGCCGTTCGGCCTTGTTCCCCCTGCCCGTTCTTTTTCGTCATTCTGGGGTTGGTTTACAGAATCCAGGTAAATGTGCGCAACGCGCACACAAATAAAAAAGTAGGATGACGAAGGAGTTTTTACGTTCTTTTTTTTTGAAAAAAGGTTTTATAAAAATAAAAAAGCAATATTACCTGGATCCTGGGGTCAAGCCCCAGGATGACGAAGATGAAGTGGGGCCCGAAAAGCCCCAGGATGACGAGTTGTGTTTTTACGTTCATTTTTCTTGAACATTCCCACTTAAAAATTTTTTGTAAAAAAAATTTGTCATTCTGTGGCTTGACCACAGAACCCAGGTAAATGTGCGCAACACGCACACAGATAAAAAAGTAGGATGACGAAGAGGCAGAATGACCTGGATCCTGGGGTCAAGCCCCAGGATGACGAAGATGAATAATGACCTGGATCCTGGGGTCAAGCCCCAGGATGACAAAAAAAAGGGGGGGGGACGAAAACAACAAAATGGGATTGGGTTTATGTATTATAAACACCTTGCGCAGACGATAAAAAAATGATATAATATCCCCAAAGGAAGATGGGAAATTATGAAAAATTCTAAGTTTTCTGCCGTTTTGACGGGTGTTTTCTTGGCATTGCCTTTTGCGGCAGATGCGGCATATCCTGTTTATCCAACACATCAAACTAATGCCATAAATAATGCAAATATGTATTTGCCATCTGCAAACAGTCGCATTGTTTCAAATGGCGCATATAATAACATCGGTTATAACCAATACGGACAACGTGTCGCTGCACAGCCAACACGCATAACTGGCGCATTGCCGCGCGTGGGTTCAATGCAAACAAACGCCGGCCGTCAATACTATCAACCCCAAGATTATGACAGATTGGCAGACAGTGGGTTATATGTCGGATTGTCTGTTGCGTACAACGCATCACTTAGTGGCGGTATGAATGCCGATTACACCGGCGAAGAAGATGCATATACTGTGCCGGGCGCTTTTGCCGAAGCTGGCTTTGAATCTGACAGCGTAATCCCATTACAAATATCTGTTGGCGCGGCGATTAACAACGACATTCGTATTGATTTTTCATACGCGCGATATTCTGGAATTTCTTATCCGAAAACCGTTCAGACATCTGACGGCGCCGGCTTAATCGAAGCCGTTGTTGACGGTGGCGCGGTCACTGCAAACACGACTATGTTGAATATTTATTACAATATAGATTCGTTTACTGGATATTTGGCTGGTGGTTCTTTGCGTCCTTATGTTGGGGCTGGGGTTGGAATATCGCTGAATACGATTGCTGACTATGCGGTTTATGACAATACATTTTATTCCATTTTGGAACCCGCTTATGCTGGTGCTGGTCAGCTGACGGGAATTTCTGATATTGTTGCTTATCACAATGGTGGCACAACAGAAAAATTGGCTTTTATGTTAGAAGGCGGTGTTACCACAGAAATGCAAGGCGGAATAAAATTGGATTTCTTTGTTCGATATGCCAATTTGGGTCAAGTAAAAACTTCTGGCAGTATTATTTTATCACAAGTCGAATGGTTGGGTGATGGCGCAGGCGGCGAATACGAAGCACCATACGACAGTGTATTCCATTATACAAATTGGTATGAAAGTGGCCGATTGGGATTGGTTGACGTTGGTGTAAGATTAAGATTACAGTTCTAATGAATTGCATTGTTTATTTAAAACTGTTGTCGACCCAAAAGATAGAGAGAGATAAATGAAAATCAATCGTTTAAGTTTTTTGTCTGTTTTGACGGTCTTGTGCGCGACGTCATACGTTGCTGATGCGGCAATCAGAATCGGCAACAGCGGTTCCAGCAACGATTCAACCGCACGCATGAACCGCGCAGGCGCATACCAACAGACACAAACACAACTTCAACAAATAACACAGCCAGTGGTGGTTGAAGAACCTGTTGTCACGATTGAAAGTCTGCCGATACCAGTGGCAAATCAGCAATTGGCGCAAAGCATTATTAATGGGGACCCGGGCGCGCCTTCGATTGAAATGTTGCAAAAATGTTCAATGTTGATACCTGGGGCTGAATTTGAATGGGCAAAACCGACCATTGGGATGTCGGCTGGTGGCAAACCAACGTGCGTTGCGGTCATTGAACTGCGCGATTTGAACAAACCAGATACCACCGCAAATACCCAGCATACCGTTTTGGCGCGCGCCAAATTGGCGGTTGGCGAATCAATCAAATGTAACGCGTCTGACTTTCCAGACAGTGCGTATATGCCGAACTTGGGCGAAATTGTTGTACCAGCAGATTCTGAACCAACAATTGAAGAAGTGACCGCTGTTATGAACGAAGAACAAAAACAAAATGCCGGATTTAAAATCATTGGGGCGGCATTGATTGGTGGACTGGGCGGAAATTTCGTTGGCAAAAATGAACCTGGCAAAGATTCTATGTTGGGGGGCGGCAAAGACAAAATAAAAAGCACACTTCTTGGCGCCGCTGGCAGTGCTGCTTTGGCCGCTGGCAGTGCTTTTAGTGGAAAAGTCGCAGGTGATATGATTATGTCAGCTGGGGTTAATGCCGCAGCAGGTGCCGCGATTGGCAATACTGTTTCTGGCGATACCGACGTTTTGCGCATTGACCAATGCACAATTGATGGCAACGAACAAAAGTGTCTGTACGGATATTTTGAAGAACAAGGCGAATTACCATCCAAGTTCCAGGTCGAAGGCACCTATGCTTATTATGTTAATCGGAACAATATTTCACAATTTTTGGTTTGCAAGAAAGCCGAGAGTGGCACGAACAAAGATTTTGATTGTGCGCTTGTTAAATTACAATCGCACACCGTAACGATTGATGGATATAAAGACAAAAAAATAAACAACCATGCATATACACTTGAAGATGTATTCCGGGATAATTTCAGCCAAGTAACCGAAGGCTTTTATTGTTATACCAATGGCAGTATAGTAGAATCTGATTCTTATGGTACAGAGTGCGAACAAACATACGTAAAAATATCTTCTGATGATACTACCCCCGAAATTGCAGGTAAACGTACCCC
>JAZNGD010000034.1:0-9740 GCA_045576255.1 Candidatus Enterousia sp. | reverse complement strand
AACTGGTTTTACAGCTGCTTTTTTTGCAACCGGTTTTACAGCTGCTTTTTTTGCAGCTGGTTTTGCAGCTGGTTTTTCTGCTGCTGCTTTTGCTGCCCTTCTTTTAAACAAGAATACCATTCTTCTCTCCTTTACATTGTTTGAAGATAGAACAAATTTTTTTGTTCTTGTTTTTTATTTTATATTAAACGCGATTATTAGTAAAGAAGAAAGTGAAAAAAATCGGCTATGAATATAACTTTTTAAAACCATTTTCTATTTTTCTGATGTATTCTTTATCGCCGTCGCGCCAATATTTTGGATCGCGCATCATACGACGCAAATCAGAATCTGATAAATTTTGCGTTTCATTCTTATCTGTTTTTACATCTGGTTCTATTGATTGCATCATTTTATATACGCCTTGAATTCCTTGGGGTGTAGAACATAACACTTCAAATGCATCGTGTGGTAAAAAACGTTTTCCAAATGCATCAATCGCACGCAATGCTTCGTTCATTTTTTCAGAATTACCAAAAAAACTTTTTAATTCATTTATCGCGCGCGTTTCGTTTTGCACAGAAAACAAATCACTTATCATCGGTGATAAAAATTCATTGGCAATATCATAAATTTTTTCAACTTGCGTTTTTGTCAGACCAATTTCAAAAAATTTTTCACGTAATTTTTCATCATCATACAATTCATTTTTAGGATATTCAGATGAATTTTCCGGGACACCAATTGCACGATTAAATTTTTTCTTTGTTTCTTCGTCCGAATCTTCAGAAGGTACAGTTATCATTGTGCCTATCTTTTTTTCTAATTCTGTGTATGACTTGATTAAAGAATCAGAATTTAATGTTCCATCTTGGTTCAAAAATTTTTCTGGTATTTTATCCATTATTTATCCTTTTTTGTTTCATTTGATTTGCGTAAAAAATAAATTCCACCAAGTGTAAAAACCGTTTGCAACATCACAAATATATCTGTATCGCCAACCAAATACGCTGCTAATGCAGATATAATGCCAGTCGCTGAAATTATGTATGTACGATACCCAGACAGATATCCGCCTTTGATTATTCTTTTCATATTAAATCCTGTTATAAATAAAACAGCAAACCATCAATATCTGCAATATATCCACGCGCAACCGCCCAATCTGGAATATCATCTGCAAAATGAAATTTGGTTGCACCAAATACACAATCCGGTAATCCGCCACGCAACATTCGTTGCGCAACACGAACACACATTTGAAAGCCACGATCATTTGCATCAACCCAAGAAATATTTGTTGGCTGAAATAAATCTTTATCTTTGATAATATCTGAAATATTCATACCAGTTTTATCGGCAATATTTTTTATCATAGATGTTATCGCTTCGACAGCTATCAATGATGACGCGCCCGTTTGAGAATAAACCGTACGCGCAACTTGATACGCCAATGTTGTATTCGCGTCTGTATTTTTTATCAATGTTAATTGCATTTTTTGGCCTTTGGTAAAAAAAATGCCCCATGCGAAACGCATAGGGCATAAAAAAACCACACATATGTGTGGACACAACTTGTGCTGTTTATGTCTTTTATAATAACATATTTTCAGTCAAATGTCAAGATATATTTTTTTGCAATGCCATTTTTCTTGATTTTTATGTGCTTATTTCGTCGCCATATACCAATAAATACCGCGTACCACGCCGTAAAACCAATGCGCCATTTTCATTAATTCCAATCAATTCTGCAATTTCACCTTGGTATTTAACGGGTTTATTCAGACATATCGCCAATTCTGTCCACCGATTGCGAACAGCACGAAAGTCTGCATTACGCCACTTGTCAACATTGCGCATTAAACGATTCAATAATTCGTTCATTGGTATTTCTGAAAAATTATCTAATTTGGTCGTTTTATATCTGTCAACAGTCGGATTAGAATTTACATTGATACCAATCCCAACAATTACAAAACGACCTGCGTATTCTATTAAAATTCCAGCGATTTTTTTATTATCAACCAGAATATCGTTCGGCCACTTAATCATCGGTCGAACACCAAAAGACGCAATCGTTTCCGATACAGCAACCGCAACAGAATATGACAATCTGGAATCGCGTTCCGGCATTTCAAAAATAAAACTGATATACAAATTACCATGATGCGACACCCAATTTCTGCGATAACGGCCACGCCCAGCAGACTGTGCCGCCGCCAAGACAACAGTTTTGTCCGATGCGCGTCCAGCATTTACCAATTCATGGGCATAATCTTGTGTACTTGGGATTTTATCAAAAGAAATCAGTTTATAATTTGCCAATTCTATACACCCCATTGTTATTTTGGATTAAATCGTGTCCATATGTTCGACGCAGTTGATATATCGCAGTATCAACAGTATGCGTCGTAACATCTGGTGCAAAACCCAATGCTTTTTTTAAATCGCGTGCAGTCAACCCACCAGACTTGTATAAACATACAATTATTTGTGATTGCAAACGCGGCAAAACAACATTTTTTCCAAAAACGTCTGTTATTATGCGGACATTATCGGCAGCCTTTAATAACAAAGACTTTAATTCAATTGGTGTTAATAAATCGGAAATTTCCAGTTCATCAAAATTAATATCTGCAACAGATGGCACGTCCAATACCGTCGCACCCAAATCCCCCAGTATTTGCCGCCACACAGAATCAGAAGTGTAAATACGAATATCTGAAAGCATATTTATATATTAATCAACATTATAAAATTTGTCCAACAAAAAAACCACAATAAAAAGAATTATTGTGGCTTGATTAGATTGAATAAGAAGTGATTAATGTTTTAATCTCGGCTGGGCTCAGGCGGGGCAGATTCTATAAACTTTGTAAAATCTTGAATTCTTGTACCTGTTGATGCCAGAATTTTTGAAATACTGTTTGTAGATGGCCAACGTGGCTGTCCTTCTTTGGACCAACGCTTGCTTTTATTGAACGTCGTTGGGTCCAATCCGCTGCACTTTGCCAATCCAGAACAAGACATTCCATGTTCTGTCGCAAAACGTTCAATGGCGCGCCATACATCGTCATGTGTCATTTTTTCTTTCTCCCTTGTCTTTTTTATGTATCAGCAGAAAAAAAATTCATCTTGCCAACACACATCAAATTTTATTCCAAAAACAATAGGATATACAACAAGTACTATTTCCTAGGATTATATTTTCATTGACATAAAAAACGGCACAAAAAATTTTTTTGACAAAACACTTGACAAAATGCTTTTTATGTATTACATTACGATTCGTCAGAGGGGCAAAACCCGATGACCAGATGGAAACATCTGTGGGGACCAGAGGTTCAGACTCCCTCCTACATTCTCTCTCCTCTGGACTCTGGTACCCCAACACAAGTTTAGAGTGTCCAATTTCTTTTTCTCCTTTCCTTCCTTTCGGGACACTCGGAAATCCCGCCGGCGACGGCGTTGTTTTTTTTATATTGCCAATGAATCACATAAAATTTATTGGGTTTACATCAATTTTAACACGCACATTTGTCGGTTGCTTTACGTGCGACAGCCAATGCACAACAATCGGTTGCAATGCAGCATTGCGCGGTCCTGCGATTAAAAAGCGCATACGATACCAATTACGAATTTGATAAATCTGGGCATTAATCGGCCCCATAATTCGCGCACCATTATCTAATATCGGTGCAGCAGCCGCCAAAGACGCACAATATTGTTGCAATACATTTTCACGTTGTCCTTCGACAATGACTGCGATTAATTGACCATAAGGTGGCATTTGCGCAACACGACGACCAGCCATATCTTGGGACATAAACGTATCACGATTACCATCGCATATCGCCGTCAATACCGGGTGGTCTGGCTGATAAGTCTGTAATAACACACGCCCCGGATGGGCGCCACGACCTGCGCGGCCTGCGACCTGAAATAATTGTTGAAAAGTATGTTCGCCCGCACGAAAATCTGTGCCAAACAACCCCATATCTGCATCAACCACACCAACCAAAGTTAAATTTGGAAAATGATGCCCTTTGGCCAAAATTTGCGTACCAATAATGATGTCTATATCGCCCTGCTCTATTCCTTGGACCAAACGTTCCAGCGATTGACGCGAAGTTATAATATCGCTGGAAACCAATGCGGTACGTGCATTTGGGAATCGGACATTGACTTCTTGTTCTATCTTTTCCAATCCGACGCCACGCATTGATACCGGGCCACCGCAATCCGGGCAAACTTTTGGCAATAAAGACGTGCGGCCACACATATGACACAATAACTTGCCATTTCTTTTATGGTAAGTCATACCGACACTGCAATCTGGACAAACAGATGTCCAACCACATTTTTTACACTGGGTTATAGGCGCAAAACCACGCCTGTTTATAAACAAAATAATTTGCTGTTTTGCCGCCAACGTTTCTGAAATCGCATCACACAAGACTTGCGATAAAAAACCAGTCTGTTCCACGCCGTCAACCAAATATGGTTCAGGCCGATTTTCACGCAAATCAATTGTTGAAACCTTTGGCAATTGCGCACCACCAAATCGTGACGTTAACTTTAATTGCTTGTACCGACCCAAAGCAACGTTTTCCAACGTTTCAGCAGATGGGGTCGCGCTGGCCAAGACAACAGGAATACCCGATATAGACGCACGAAGAATCGCCATATCGCGCGCGTGATAATTACCCATATCTTCTTGCTTATAAGACCCATCATGTTCTTCGTCAATCACAATCAAACCCAAATCTTGCCAAGGCAAAAATAATGCACTGCGCGTACCAACAACCATTTTTATTTCGCCGTTTAATACGCCACGCCAAATTTCACGACGACGCGCCGCTGTCAAATTACTGTGCCAAACAACAGGTGGCGCACCAAAACGCGCAGTGAAACGCGACATAAATTGAGCCGTCAATGCGATTTCCGGCATCATTAATAAAACAGATTTTCCAGAACTGTACGCACGCCACGCAGAATCAAAATAAACCTGGGTTTTTCCGCTGCCAGTTATGCCATCAAGCAAATGCACACAAAATCCCCCGACGTCGATTGAATTTGCAATTTGCTGGGCAGCAATCTGCTGTTCTGTGTTAAGTGTTATGTTTTCACAATCTTGGTATTTTAATTTTTTAAAAAAACCGTACTTTGGCAACGCGCCAGATGCAATCAAGGTCCCGTTCTTTATCATCGAACGAACAACCGCGGAACTGACGTGTGCAATGTTTTGAATATCGCTTGCCGTCATTGCTTCGTTATCGTTCGAAGAATAAGCATCTGCCACCGCTTGACGATTTTGGGTCATACGTACCCCAGAATCAAAATTGAAAGAATACAGCTGATCCAACCGCGGCGGCAAAAACGCATCTGGTACATTTACAATCAGGCGCAAAACCATTCCCATTGGTATCAATGTCCACTGGGACATTTTTTGAATCCACTGTAAATCTGTGATATTCAGCTTGTTCGGATATACTTGGGATACGTTTTTTATTTTTTCATCGGGCAACCCACTGTCGCCAATCCCCCATACAATGCCAATGCAAGGACGGTTCATAACCTTTACACAAACAAAAGAACCAATGTCCGCCGGCGCAGTCAGCCGATAATCATAACCGGCATTTGGAACATTCGCGACCAAAACTTTTACAACGGTATTCGTGTTGAACATAGTTATTAAAGTACTTGTTTTTTTCCAAAATTTCAATACTATTTATTATGTCAATACACAAAAGGCAAATCAAGATGTGGCGAACTTTTTTTGAAATATGTGACCGATTAGTCGCATTGATTCCAAACCGAAAAATACGCGAAAAAATAAGACACGACAAACTGTACGATTATCGCAAAAAATTCAACGCATTGCGCGATATAATCGCACCACACGAATTCAAACGCGTACGCGTAATCAAAGGTGGCTGGAACATCGGATTTGTTATCAACAAAAAATACGTATGCAAAATAAGAAAATTTTTTGATTCTGATGCGCCAATTGAAAAAATTATGCGCGAAAAAAGAATAACAGACGCATTTGCACATATTGTTCCTTTTAAAATCCCACAAATTGAAATACTGTCTTCTGGCGAATATACTTTTTATAAATATAAATTCATACCCGGGATTAACCTGAATCGTTTTTCTTTAAGAACTATGAAAAAACATCATATTAATTTGGGAAAACAACTGGCAGAATTTATATACACTATGCACAATACAGACCCTGAACAAATACGCGATTTGAAGACAACACTTGGCGACGGTTGGAACCATAACGACATTTGTAATAACCTGATTATCGACAAAAAACAAATGAAAATCGTCGGCCTGATTGATTGGGAATATGCTGGGTGGGGGCCACTGGAAACCGAAATTAAAAATTGTACCAAGTTTTCAAAAAAAATGCCTTTGTCTGGCATTGATACGGTAATTCGCCAAGAATATAAAAAATTAACATCAGATAACAGTTGACAAAGATTTATTCTGTGCTAAAATAAACACAGTTAAAACACCACCAAAGGAATTATATATGTCACGCAAAGAAAAACACAATGCAGTAAGAAGTGAATTTGACAGTTATCTAGAACATATTAACAAACATATGATTACTAATCATGGGTTTCATTATTTAAAAGCAACTGACAAACCCGAAGAATGGGTTTCAAAAATACCTTATACCGCTGAACGCGAACAAGAAATATTAACAGAAACGCAATTCTTCTTGGCTGTGATGATAAAAAATTCTTCAAATGCTAAGAATCCTGCTTTCTTGTTAAAGCTGATTGATAAAATTGCCGGTTTCTTGTCTAAATACCAAGTAAAATCATCTGATTTTTGCAGATACCAAGGCGAAAATCCTGAACTGGTTGCAAAACAAAACTTGTTTAACAGAATATCTGCGTCAAATCGTACTTTGAATCAAAAAACAAAAACAAAAAAAGAAAAAAGAGCAGCTAAACGCGAAAAGCTGAAATCAGAACAAGCAAAGGCCAAAGAAATTCACAAAGATGTTCTAGACTTGTTTTACGAACGTCGTCGTGAATACCACGCATCAAAAAGAAAGTAAAAAACAGCTGTTATATCACAGCTTTGATATCCGCATCGTCACCGGTGCGGTTTATTATTATATGCGGCTGAAACTGAGTGCGAAACCATGTGCGTTGACGCTTGGCATACTGATTTGTTTTGTTTATCCAATCTGCCACACATTCATCATACGACTTTTCGCCACGCAAATAAGAACACAGCTGGGCAGCACCAATCGCGCGCGTTTCGCCCCAACCGGAATCGATTATCTTTTTTGCCTCGTTCAATGCACCGCCAGACAACATATGCGGTATTCTTGCGGCAATACGTTCACGCAACACCACCACATCGGGGCTTATCAACACACGACAGGCATCTGGCACAACAGCACCAACACGCGGCAAAGATTGAAATTCAGTCAAATGACGACCTGTTGCAAAAAACACTTCCAGCGCACGCGCGACACGTTGCGAATCAGTCGCTTTGAAATCGGGCGGCAACATTTGTCGCGCAGCATTTAAATCCGTCTTGACCAATTCACGCGCGCGCACCCGTGATATATCATCAACGTCTGGCATCGGCGAAATACCATTTACCAGCGCGTTTATATAATAACCAGTTCCACCAACAAAAACAGGGACTTTATTCGATTTAATCGCAGCATTGTATTCACGACGCGCCAATTCCAGATAATCTGAAACACTTATTTGTTCGTCCAACGACAATATCGAAAACAGTCTGTAAGGCACACCATCAATACAATCTGTTAAATTGCGTTCTGCGAACGGACTGGCCGATATATTTTCAATATCGCGATATATTTGCACACTGTCGCAATTTATGATTACACCACCAATTTCTTGCGCCAAACGATGGGCAAAATCTGATTTGCCCGACGCAGTTGGCCCTGTGATAATATATGCACACGCTGTCATTTTACCCTGATTATAGCCTGCATTTGGCGATTGTAAATAAAATATTGAACTTTTATAACACATAGTGCTATTATCGCTTTGTCCAATTACTAATAAACGAAAGGAAGAATACTATGTCAAAGTTAAAAGTTGCAATTAACGGATTTGGACGCATTGGTCGCTTGGTATTGCGTGCTGCGTTGGAATCTGGTCGTGACGATATTGAATTTGTTGCCGTAAATGATTTGGCGCCTGCCGAACAAAACGCTTATTTGTTGAAATATGATTCTGTGCATGGCAATTTGCCGATGGATGTCAAACTGGATGGCGATTATATTATAGCCGGCAATCAAAAGATTAAATGCTTGTCCGAAAGAAATCCTGAAAATCTGCCTTGGGGTGAAATGGGTGTTGATATTGTTATGGAATGCACAGGTATATTTACCGCTGCGGACAAAGCGCGTGTTCATTTGACAGCGGGCGCAAAACGCGTATTGGTATCTGCACCATCCGCTGGGGCCGACAAAACAATCGTATACGGCGTTAATCAAGACACATTAACCGCCGATGATTTAATTGTATCGAACGCTTCTTGTACAACGAACTGCTTGGCACCTGTTGTAAAAGTATTAAATGATAAATTTGGCATTGTGTCTGGATGGATGACAACTGTACACGCGTATACAGGCGACCAACAATTGCTGGATAAAAACCACAAAGATTTTCGTCGTGCGCGCGCAGCGAACTTGTCTATGATTCCGACCAGCACCGGCGCTGCCAAAGCAATCGGCTTGGTATTGCCTGAATTGGCCGGGAAACTGGACGGCATGGCAATTCGTGTTCCGACACCTGATGTGTCTGTGGTAGAATTGGTCGCGAATATCGAACAGAATGCAACTGTCGATGCGATTAATGAAGCGATGCGCGCCGCACAATCGGAAACATTTGGATATAATGATTTGCCATTGGTATCAATCGACTTTACACACGACGCGCACAGTTCTGTGTTTGACGCCGGCCAAACCAAGGTCTTGGGCGACAAACTGGTTCATGTGACTGCGTGGTATGATAACGAATGGGGTTTTTCAAACCGTATGTGCGATACAGCGGTCGCAATGGGAAAATTGATATAAAGCCAATGCCCCCGATGGGGCATTTTTCTTGTTTATTATATTGTTTTTTTGTTTATAATACATCCATATAAAACACAAAGGAGAAAATATGAAATCCAAACTTATTCTTGCTGGGGTATGCGCATTGGCATTGGGCGCGTGCGACACAAACACACAAAACCCAGAATTGTTAAAAGGCGCGAACTTTATATCTGCCCAGCCTGGTACGGATATAACATTGATATTTGACGAAACTGAACCACGCGTTTATGGCAGCGTAGTCAACAGATATAATGGCGGATATACCGCAGACGGAAACAATATTAAATTTGATGGCTTTGCATCGACTATGATGATGGGGCCTGCGGATGCCATGGAAACAGAAGCGGAATATTTTCAATTTATGCCGACTGTTGAAAAATACGAATTTTCGAATGGGAAATTGACTTTAATCGGCGAAAACGGCAAAGAAATCATATTTACCCAGGTTGAAATTCAGCCTGACACCAATGCTCCAGAAACAAAAACCGAATAAAATCGTTTTAATTTCTTGACAATAGGTCAAAGTCCAGTTATAATTTGCCAGCGTTCAATAAGAACATGGCAGTTTTGGCCCCATCGTCTAGAGGCCTAGGACACCGCCCTTTCAAGGCGAGAACACCGGTTCGAATCCGGTTGGGGCTGCCAAAATAAA
>JAZNGD010000033.1:0-4833 GCA_045576255.1 Candidatus Enterousia sp. | reverse complement strand
GCTGTATAAGTCGTAGCCGCTGTGCCATCACCCCAATCAATTGTGTAATTACCTGCTGCGCTGATTGTAAAGCTGAATGTTTTGTCTGCCATATCTTCAATCGTTGTGATTGTAAATTCTGGCGTAAATGGTTCACAAACAACCTTTGGCGCGATTGCATCTGCATAATAAGGATTGATATTAATTGTACCATCTGGGCAAACCTCTGCCAAACCTGTGTTTCTGAACGCGCTTGTAAACGCATCCGCATTTGTACCACTCATTCCGCCAAAGAATTGTGTTGGAACATATGTCGATATTTCATTACCATCCGCATCAACAAACTTTGTGATATTTGTTGCGTCATTGAATAAGCCATCAAATGCATACGAACCCGGTTCTTCTGTGATATTCGTAAACAAATCAACTGGGATTGATTGCAATGATGTACAACCCTGGAATGTGTTGCTAAACATATAATCCGCTGCACCAGAAACACCACTGAACAGACCATCTGGGATTTCAGTCAAGTTTGTACATCTATTAAATGTACCGTTAAACATCCTAACCGCCGCGCCAGTCACACCACTGAATAGGCCAGATGGAATTGATTGTAATGATGTACAACCCTGGAATGTAGCATAAAACATATCAGCTGCCGCCCCCGAAATACCACTGAACAATGTTCCCGGAATTGTGGTCAGGTTCGTACAACCACTGAATGCGCCATCAAACATATAAGGTTGTGCAGTGCCGCCAAAGATTGCACCCAAGCTGCCGCCCAGTTCTGCAATGTTTGTGTTGCCATCAAAGTTTATCGCAGCCCTGCTTGACGCATAACTTGTAGCCGAACCGGTAATACCGATTGTATAACCACCTGTTTTTGCAGCTGCATAAGTATGTGTAATTGTACCTGGGGTTGTTGCTGTATAAGTCGTAGCCGCTGTGCCATCACCCCAATCAATTGTGTACGAACCTGCTGCGTTGATTGTAAAGCTGAATGTTTTGTCTGCCATATCTTCAATCGTTGTGATTGTAAATTCTGGCACCAGTCTGCACGTATCACCTGTCGTAGTTGTTGCACCGCCAACCGTACCAGTTAACGTAAACCCAGAATTACATGTACACGACGTTGCCCCACTTGTACTGGTTGAATTCGCCGGACATTCAATCGGTGCAGAATCCGCTGGACACATATAACCAGCCGGACACGTCGCCCAATTCGCCCTTAATTCAATTGATTTTACTGCTTTTAATTCAGACGCAGTAAGCCCCAAATCCATAACATCGCCAGGATTTTGAAATCGATTATCACAAAGACTGCCATCAGCATAACATGTCCAATAGCTAAACTTATACCCCGATTTCACTGATGTGTTTTCTGGCACCACTGTTTCACCTGCGACAAAGAAAACAGGATACCCGTCTGTATTTCCCCCGGTGCCGCCTGAAAAATTATATGTAATCGTGGGCAAAACGGCACAAACAACTTTGGGCGCAATCGCAGTTGCATAATACGGATTTGCATTAATTGTACCATCTGGGCAAACCTCTGCCAAACCTGTGTTTCTAAACGCTCTTGTAAACGCAGCCGCATTTGTACCAGCCATTCCGCCAAAGAACTGTTCTGGAACATATGTAGATACTTCATTCCCATCCGCATCAACAAAATTTGTAATATTTGTTGCGCATTGAATAAGTTAATAAATGCGTACGAACCTGGTTCACCTGTGACATTTTTAAACAAATCAACTGGTATAGATGTTAACGATGTACAACCAGCAAACGTACCAGAAGTGTCAGGCGTAGAATAACCAAACATATAATCCGCCGCACCATCAACACCACTGAATAAACCAGATGGGATTGATTGTAATGATGTACAACCAGCGAATGTGCCGACGAACATAAAATTCGCAGCCCCCGAAACACCACTGAACAACGTATCTGGGATTTCTGTTAATGATGTACAACCATAGAACGTTTGAGCAAACATCCTAACCGCCGCGCCATCAACACCACTGAACAACGTATCTGGGATTGATTGCAATGATGTACAACCACCGAATGTGAAGTTAAACATACCATCAGCCGCGCCAGTCACACCACTGAACAACGTATCTGGAATTGTGGTCAGGTTCGTACATTGACTAAAAGTATTTCCAAACATATATGGCTGTGCAGTGCCGCCAAAGATTGCACCCAAACTGCCGCCCAGTTCTGCAATGTTTGTGTTGCCATTGAAACTTATCGCAGCATTGTTCGCATTATAAGCCGTCGCATCACCGGTAATACCGATTGTATAACCGCCTGTTTTTGCAGCTGCATAAGTATGCGTAATTGTACCTGGGGTTGTTGCTGTATAAGTCGTAGCCGCTGTGCCATCACCCCAATCAATTGTGTAATTACCTGCTGCGCTGATTGTAAAGCTGAATGTTTTGTCTGCCATATCTTCAATCGTTGTGATTGTAAATTCAGCCGCAAATTTACATGGTTCTGTCGATCCAGGCGCAACACTAGTCGATCCATTTATGGTACCGTCGGCAGTATACCCATCGTCGCATTTGCATGTGGCAACGGCCGACAAACCACTTGATTCCGAATACCAAGAAGAATGTTCAGGACACTGCGAAACATCCCCTTCACTCACCGCAGCAACAGCGGTTCCAAACCACGAAATAAAAAACACAGTAAAAACAGCTAAAATCAGGCGTTTTATAGACAACATTTTCTCCTCTATGCGCCCAGTTTAGTAAAAAAACCCAAATCTGCCAAGTGAAAAAAAATTAAAAAAACAATATTTTTTCCTAGACAGGTTTTTGAAATTTACAAATTTTTAAAAAAAAGAAAACCCTTGCTAATTCTGCAAGGATTTATTGTCTTTTTTTACCCACGAAAACCCAACGCGACAATAAACATTTCAACACTGTCCTTGCGCGATGATGGTGGTTTTATATGATGCACAGATTCAAACCGCTCTTTTATCTGCTTTAACAATTCGTTTGTTGTACCGCCTGTAAAGGACTTGCACACAAATGTACCACCAGGCTTTAACGCACGCAAAGCAAAATCAAACGCGTATTCCAACAATACCATTTGACGAATATGATCTGTCTTTTTATGCCCAACAGTATTTGGCGCCATATCAGACATGACAACATCAGCCGTACCACACCCATATTCGTCTGGTTGCAGCCCTAACCTGTTATTCAACCAATCCAAGGCAGAATCCGACGTAAAATCACCTTGATACGTTTCGACACCGACAATCGGAGATATTTCCAACAAATCCATTGCAAAAACGCGTGTTTTTGGGTATGTTCGCGCAATATACTGCGACCAAGACCCGGGCGCCGCCCCCAAATCAACAACAACTTGACCATTGCGCAGAAACTTGAATTTTTCATTCATTTCAATCAGTTTATATGCCGCACGCGCACGATAACCTTCTTTTTGTGCGCGCGCAACATATGGATCCGCCGCCTGGCGTTGCAGCCACGCGACAGAAGATTTTTTACTGGCAATTTTTTTGTTTATTATTTTCATCTTGTTTTTTCGCGTATTTTTTTACGTATTGATTCACTAAAATCACTTGCCCGTCTCAGCGCGCGACGTTTCGAAAACACCCCAAGTTTTTCTTCATCATGCGAAAAAGAATAAACCTTGGTTCCGTGATATTTGTATATAACAATCACCTTGTATCCCAAAAACATATTGTTATGATCTTGGAAATCTAGGTATTCTGCAACAGGACCTTCCACGCTGACGGGTGTCCAATCGAACCAGTTTTTAATCTGTTGCCATCTAATTTTACCGCCCATTTTTAACCTTTATTTTGCGCCAGGAAAGCCACCTTGTTGCATTTTTTGCATAACCGCTTCCATTCCACCCATACGCTGAATCATAGCCATTTGTTGTTTCATTTTTGTGTATTGTTTAATCATATGTTCGACTTCACGAACAGTACATCCAGCAGTTTCTGCGATACGCGCCTTGGCGTTTGCAAAGATTTTTTCTGGTTCTGCGCGTTCTGCGACAGTCATTGCTTCCAATATTTTTATTTGCGCATCAACACTGCCATCTTTGATTTTTTCCTTCATAGCATTAACAGCGCCACTCATTCCAGGGACCATTTTCAACAATCCGCTAAAATTGCTCATCTTTTTAATTTGTTTTAATTGCGCCAACATATCATTCATATCAAATTGTCCGGACATCATACGCTGGGCAGTTTCTTTCATACCGCCAGACATTTTATCTGCGCCCAATTCTTTTTCGGCCGCCCGTACATCTGCTTCTGTTATATTTTCTGCCGCCGTCTTTTTTGCTTTCTTTTTACCAAAACCAAACATTTTCGCTCCTTTTTTTTAAAATCATTTTTTCAGTTTAGTATTTTTTATTGTTTTTTCCAAATATTTTTTCAAATATTTTCCAGTCTGTGATTCTGGGACATTTGCGACATCTTCTGGGGTACCAACTGCGATTACTTGTCCGCCACCTGCCCCACCTGTTGGGCCCAAATCAATAATCCAATCAGCAGTTTTTATAACTTCCAAGTTATGTTCAATAACTATTACAGTATTTCCTTGTTCGACCAATTCGTGCAAAACAGACAACAGCATTTTTATATCTTCGAAATGCAAACCTGTAGTCGGCTCGTCCAAAATATAGATTGTTTCACCGGTGCTGCGTGCAGCTAATTCTTTTGATAATTTTATACGTTGCGCTTCGCCCCCAGATAAATCCAGCGAACTTTGCCCCAATTTGATATAATCCAGCCCGACGCGTTTTAACAATTCTAATTTACGGGCAATTTTTGGCACATTTATAAAGAAACGATACGCTTCTTCAACC
>JAZNGD010000032.1:0-25652 GCA_045576255.1 Candidatus Enterousia sp. | reverse complement strand
AGGAGTTGAGTTGCCAATTTGTCTTCCTAAGACCGCTTGGCCTTCCGACTTCATTCCATCATATCTGTTAACAACATAGATAAATCAGCACCATTGTTATATATTGCATCAACTTTGTCCAAAGCCGCAGACACATCGCCAGATAAAATTGTCTTCATCAAATCCAAAACAACTGTTCTGTCTGCACGCTTTAACATATCAAGAACGGCAGCATCATCAACATGACCGCCAGTTTGTGCAATCGCTTGGTCCAGCAAAGACAAACCATCACGAACAGAACCGTCTGCCGCACGCGCCAACAAATCGTTCGCACCGTCTGTTAATTCAATATTTTCTTGGGCTGCAATCCAAGCAAAATGCTTTTTCAACGTTTCAATCGACACGCGCGCCAAATCAAATCGCTGGCAACGAGATAATATTGTCACAGGCACCTTTCTTATTTCTGTGGTCGCCAAAATAAAAATAACATGGGCAGGTGGTTCTTCCAGTGTTTTTAACAAAGCATTAAATGCGGATGTCGACAGCATATGAACTTCGTCAATAATATATACTTTGTATCGGCCATTTGTTGGTCTGTATTGGGCAGCATCTAAAATATCGCGCATATTATCAACACCAGTATGGGACGCAGCGTCAATTTCCATAACATCAATATGCTGACCTGCGGCAATTGCACGACAGTTTTCACATACACCGCATGGACTGGCGGTTGCACGATCAGATGACAAACAATTCAAAGCCTTGGCAAAAATGCGCGCAGTACTGGTCTTGCCGGTTCCACGAATACCTGTAAAAATATACGCATGCGCAATACGCGATGTTTCAATTGCGGTTGTTAATGTTTTTACTAAAACATCTTGCCCAATAAGAGATTTAAAATCCTGACTGCGATATTTGCGTGCCAAAACTGTGTAATTAGTATCCATAATGTAATCTTCCTTTATGAACCAAGCATAGCAAAATGCATCAAAATTTCAACAAATAAAAAAGGCACCAAATGGTGCCTGGGTTCTATTTTAAATTGGTTATAAAGTCAGGAAAACCGGCGTCTTCATCTTCGCTGTTTTCTGTTGATTCTTCGGCAGCGACCGCAGCTTCGGCGGCGGCTTTTTCTTTGGTATCGCGAGAAGAATCTATCTTGCCCTGTTCTGAATTAACAATACGACCATAATGTTCCGCAGCCTGCAACAAGCGTTCGCGTTCAACTTCGTCAGATGTTTGACGCGCTTGGTCAATATACTGTTTTCTTTTTTGACGCCATTTATGACAACGTTGAATCATCTGGCCAACTGATGATTGATTTTTTTTATTTTGCATATCTTTTCTTTTTTAACAGGAAATTATTTCCGATGATGTTTTATGCACCATCAAACTTAACGATTTGGATGATAAAGCATCTTAAAAGCAATTGCAATATTTTTTTTCTGTTGCTAAACTTGACTATGTGTAGGAGGGGGCATATTGCATCAAGAACGCGGAAATTTTTTATTACAAGCTATGTTGGCTTTGGGATTGATATTCGCGTTCATCCCCTTTTTGGCGCGTCAAATTGCTGAACAAAGTATCGACACAAAAATGTATGCTGCAACACGTCAAGCAGAATTGGCACAAACCGCTGCGCGAATATTTATCCGCGAAAATGTAAATAATATACCATACGATACAACTGTTATTTCTGGGAATCACTTTGCAGACACTTTGGAACCATACGGATTACCATTGGGTTTTGTTCCACGCACCGCACTGGGACACGATATTGCACTGATTATACATAAAACACCGGATATTATAACTGCTTATCTTCAATTGCGTGGAAATAATTTGTCAGATATGAAAAACGCAGAACTGGCAAGAAGAATCGGTTTTTATGCCGCGCCTGTACAAGACGGAATTGATGTCGGAATTGACTTGCAAGATATTTTTTCTGATATAATTCGCAGAAACGAAACCAATCTGGAAAACAGTGCTTTTTTAACAGATTTAGATATGAATGACTTTTCAATAAAAAATGTCGGAAATTTATTTGCTGCTAATGGTAATTTTTTGGGGGCGCAATTCGGAACACTGACTGTGACAGGAACCGAAAACGGTCGTAAAGAAAAAAATGAAATTCAATATATGCGGTCTGATAAAACAGTCTTTCAAAACAAAACTGGCGAAGCTGCATTGACTTTAAACAAAGGCACACTGTACACAGAATCGGTTAACGCAAAAACTGTTTCTTTGTTTGGAAACACTGGAAACTTTACAGCCATTGATGCGTCCGCATATCAATTATCAATGACCGCTGGTCGCACTTCTTTTACAGGCCCCAGCAAATGGGATGTTCGGGGTTCCGTTGTTTCCAGTAATATAAATTTTTCTGCTGAAAGATTGGATATTTCTTCGCATTTGCTTACCATGCGTGGTCAAGATGTTTATATCGATGAAGAAACATTGGAATACAATTCAAAATCTGGCATAGAAACAAATATAATATCTGCATCAAATATTACAGTACGCGACCAAACATCAAATGCACTGGGGACAGGAAAGACTGGGGCTGTGATATTAGACATTCGTCCATCAGGAACATCTTTGTTGCCTGATGCGCTGGTGTCCGGAATCAATAATGACGCATTTGAAATTATCGATTCGCCTTCCGCAGATGATGATAAAAAGACCAATTGCAAATCTTTGATTGAAAAATTTGGTGGGAACTATAACAAACAATCTTTGGCACAATATCTGATTTGCCAATATGTTTATTGGCAACGATTGGAAAAAAGAATTAATATAAAGCAATGTTTAACAGCAAGCGGAAATGACTGTATATAAAAGAAGTCTTTTTACACACACTCAATGCGGCGCCAGTATTATAGAAGTTTTACTGGCTATGGCGATTATTGCTGTTGCTGCGCCGTTTGTATACAATCAAATCGCACAGACAAATCAAACTGTACACGATATTGCAAACGCAAAAAAAATTACAGCTGTACGTGACAAAGTATTAAATTTTGTGCGCACAAATCAATCAAAATGGCCTGATACAGCACAAATAAAACTGGATGATATTGACTTGTCAGAAATATCTTTTAATGCGCACGCAGGTTTTATAGACAAATACCCCGTATCAGGCGCAACAATAACTGATGTTTATCTGGCTTTCAGACCAGACGAATCATTGGTTCGCACCAATAAAATCGCCAGACATATCGGCGGTGACGCAGCAATAGTTGGCGAAGACGGTATCGCATACGGAAATACGTGGGCCGTCGCTGCCCCAGAATTTAAATCTGGTGATTTAATATATCGAATTTCGCGTGATATTTCTGGGGAAGATACTTCAAAATTTTTACATCGTGCAACATCTGGCGAAGACGGCTTTAATGTTATGATGCGCGATTTGTATATGGCGAATCATCATATTCACAATTCTGCAAATATTGATGCCGATACAATATTTGCAAACAAAGCAAATGCTGTTTTCGTTTCCACAGATACAATGAATGCGCAAACAATATATTTTTCATATGGTGCAAATTTAAATGGTGAAAATGTCACGTTTTCTAATCTTAAAGTTTCAGACGATATGTACGGATTTAAAAACATTTACGCGAACAGCTTGAATGGCGCAGGATTTACAACCAACGGCAGAATAATCACAGACAGGGCGCAGATATTAAATTCTGTCAAAGTCGGAAACAACTTGTATCTTAAATCTGATTCCGCACGAACAATCAGTGGTTTTACAGGAATTTCTGCAAGCACTGTTTATACGCCTTTTATATTAAGCGAAGAAATTATTTTCTATGACAATTTCGGACTGACTGTTTCTGGTGAATTACTGATGTCAACCAACACACCACTGAAAATAGGTTCCTGGTCTTTTCCGTCTTCTGCGCCACCACAGTTTTCGGAATTTAATTTGCAACGTGCGAAAATACCAAGCGCACCAATAAAAAACGAATTTGAAAATATTACTAAATCAGGCTGGCAAACAACGTATAACAATATAATACAATGAAAAAAATAAAAAGACTTTTTATTAATAAAAATCAGTCTGGCGGCAGTATGCTGATGGAACTGCTGCTTAGTGTGGCTTTGGCGGCTATCGTCATACCATTTGCATTTCAATACCATCAAAAATCTGTTCGCCGCGCAGAAAACATAGAAATAACAAAAAAAATGCAACTGATTCAATCGGCTTTGGAAAAGCACATTGTCGCAAAACGCGAAGAATTGCTTAAAACAATCGGCAGAAATATAAGTCGCGTTAATATCGAAGAACTGGCACAATATGGGTTGCCAGATGGTGTTCTGGAAAAAGATAAAGAAAAATATCAATTAAGAATACTTAAAACCCCAGATACAGAAGGCGGCGCAACATTACAAGGAATAATTATTCGTGCAGCAGACGATATTTCCCCAATCAGAACACGCGAAATCGTTGGGCTGTCTGGCGGTTCGATGGGATTTATTGATGGAACACATGCGTATGGAACTTTCGGTGCATGGCACACAAATACAATCGATTTAGGAACAGATATTAAAAACGCTATTGTTGAAACGACAAATATCAATCGTGATAATGCTTTGTATTTATGGCGCGTACCATCAGAAAATTCAGACGATGCAAAAATGATGTCGGCTTTGAATTTAGGGGGACACGATATAAAAAATATATACAACATAGAAGCAGATTTCGCAGATTTTACAGAACGAATAAACGCACAAGAAATTAGTACACGTGATTTAATCTTCAAAAATCGAACAACTTTGGATAAACAATTTGATACAACTTATGCTGTCGTATCTGGCAGAATGTCGTCTGATTCCAAAGATATGGAAGTGACAGGAAATTTTTCATTGGCAGACACAGCAAAATTATCATCTTTGACTGCTGAAAACTTGTGGGTAACAGATATGACACTGGGCGGACTTTCAATCGATGACACAAATGATTTTGCAACACTTAAAATAAATCAATCTTTGGATATGACATCTGGACGCATAGAAGCAATTTATGTGACCGTTGGATATGCTGGTTCTATTACACCAAAACTGGTCGTGCGAAACAGAATAGAAGATTCTGTTAATCCTGGATTCTTTTGGGATGCAGATTCAAAGTCTGCGAATTTTTCAGATGCTTCTTTTGTTGAATTAAACCGTATGGCAACATTGGCTTATGCAGCAGAAGGCGATAAAAAAACTGATTCGGGACAAATTTTTGGTGCTGTATCCGCCAACAAAAACGCAACTGTCGCAGACTTTATGAACGCAATCAGCCAAATACAAAAACAAGTGCGCGCAAAATATCAAAATTTGCAATTCTAATAATTTGTGATATAGGTAAAGATATGAAAATAAAATGTGATTTTTGTAAAACAGAATACAATTTGGATAACGTGCCAAACACACCTGTTAAATGCGCTGTGTGCGGTTTTGAATGGAATACAGCAATCGCACCGCAAAAAAATGTGTGGTTGATGTTTTTTGCTTCTTTGTGCGCTTTGATGTCGGCTATTATTTTTACAGTCGCAGTTATAACACATCATCAAATCAAAAAAAATAACCAAGGTCCATTAATCGCAACAGTGTCTGATGTGTCTACAACAACAGATGAAAACGGCGTTGTACGCGTTATTGTAAACGGAACCGTTTCAAATGTTTCTGATAATATATATGGTGTGCCGGATTTGCTGATTGTATCAACTGATGACCAAGGTAATATTTTAGCAAAACAAAAATTTATGCCATCGGCAACGTTGCTGGACGCGGGGGCAACTGTTAAATTCAGCCATATGTTGTCGCAACAACCAAATGGGGTAAAAAAAATATCTGCACATTTATTAAACTTTGATGTACCACAGGATAACAAAAAATGAAAAAAATAATCGTTGCACTTTTATTTTCTGTTGCAATATCAACTGTCGTTGCCGCGGCAGACACAGCAACACCCAGGATAAGCATATTTTCTACCAGTACCGATTGGCAAGCCGTCACAGGTCTGACATTGAACGAATATCGCGGAACATTTATTCCGGACAAAAAACTGGTCGGACGTGGGTTGGTGTTATATTATCTTGACGGATTTCCATGCTATGGTCTGGGCAGCTGGGTGCGCGTATGGGTTGGGCCAAACGGACAAAACCATGAACACTTACGTATTGCGTGCGTCGCTGAACCAACAGAAATAAAATTCGCATACAGAAACGCAACGCGTGATGCAGATGAAGCAACAACAACAGGTATATTAACTTGCCCTGTTGATGGAAATGGGCGCGAATTGACAATTAAATTATCTGATTGTACAGTTGGACCAGATTGGGACGAATATAAATAGGATTCTTTATGACACAATTTCGCGAATTTACAGTTTCTGAAACAGATGAAATTGTCCGCACTGACAAGTTCTTGTCTGCGCGAATGCCAGAATTTTCACGCAGTGAAATTCAAAAATTTAATATAACACGCCCAGATGGAAAAACTGTCAAGCTGTCTGAAAAAGTACGCGTTGGCGATACGTTTTACGTTGAAATACCAGCACAACAAACAGAAGTCGCCACAGAAAATATTTCTGTTGATTTTGATTTAGATATATTATTCGAAGACGATGATATTATAGTCATAAATAAACCACGTGGTGTTGTTATGTATCCTTCTGCCGGGAATAAAACCGGTACACTGGTTCAAAATTTATTGGCACATACACATTTATCGACATTGGGTGGGGAAACACGTCCTGGGGTTGTACATCGCTTGGATAAAGACACCAGTGGCGTTATGGTTTTTGCAAAATCTGACGCTGCTTTTCGCGCGTTGGTAAAGACTTTTTCCGAACACGATTTGACACGAAAATATGTCGCCTTTGTTTGGGGTATTCCAAATTGGGAAGAAGCAGACATTACAGGAAACATTGCGCGCTCTTCACGAAATCGTCAAAAAATGACTATGGTTAAAAGTGGTGGCAAACCTGCACACACAGAAGTTTCTGTTATGAACGCATGGTCGCGCACTGGTATTTCTCAGATGCGTTGCAAATTATTCACAGGTCGTACACATCAAATTCGTGTTCATTTATCTGCACATGGATTTCCTGTATTATGCGACCCACTGTATGGGCGTGGCAACGCAAAACTGGGCAGTGTAAAAGACCCGGACTTGCTTGATTTTTTAAAAAACCACAACGGTCAAATGCTGCACGCAGAAGTCTTGGAATTTAAACACCCAATAACAAACGAAATGATTAAATTCAAAGCAAAATTGCCAGATGATATGATGGAATTAAAATATATACTGGAAGAAATGTAAAAAAACCGGCAAATGCCGGTTTTTTTTATTTACGCAAGCCCAACTTTTTAATCAAAGCTTCGTAATCTTCTGGATTACGTTTTTTGATATAGGCCAACAATTTTTTACGACGATTAACCATCAACAACAAACCACGTTTTGAATGGTTGTCTTTGTGATTAGCCTTCATATGTTCTGTCAAATTGCGAATACGTTCTGTCAAAACAGCAACCTGTGATTCAACGGAACCACCATTGTCGTTTTCAGATACTTTGTATGCCTGAATCAATTCAGACTTTTTTGTCTTTGTAATGGACATTGTTTTTTCCCTTGTTTTTAAAATTAAATTGTTCGCTTTGGTCGCAAAATCCCATCAGATACAACACCAATTCCAATAAAGTTTTTATCATTATAAGTGCGTACCAGACCATCTTTTGCGTCCGTTTTGATAAAGCCACCTTTTTTATAAAAATCGGTATCTTTATCAGACAGATTTAAAACCGGAATGTCCCCCAGTCCAAAATCCAGCGGCATTAAAAAATCTTTAATGCTGGCATTATTATTAAACAGATTTTCTAAAAAATCAAGTTTTACAGCACTTTTTATATTAAAACCACCAGATTGCGTGCGACGTATCATATCCACAGTTGCAATCGTGCCACATAATTTTGCAATATCGCGCGCAATAGAACGAACATAAGTACCAGTCGAACAACGAACCCGAAAATGCCACGACGCACCTTTTACGCCTAAAAATTCCAATTCATATATATCAACTGGTCTGGGGGCGATTTCAACACTTTGCCCCCTGCGCGCCATTTCATAAGCACGCGCACCACCAATATGAATTGCAGAATATATCGGTGGCACTTGCATTATATGCCCAATTAATTTTGGTAAAGCCGCATTAATATCAGATTCGCTGGGGGTAAAATTATTACGCGCGATTTCACGCCCTGTAATATCAAGCGTATCTGTTTCAAAACCAAATTGGCACGAAAACAAATATTCTTTGATTGAAGGATTTACTTCTTCAACAAAAGGTATCATCTTTGTCGCATCACCAATCGCAATCGGTAAAACACCAGATGCCATAGGGTCCAATGTGCCAATATGCCCGAACTTTTTAGTACCAATCATTCTGGCAATACGTCCACCAGCCGTTCGTGAAAACAGCCCAGAATCTTTATCTAAAATTACCCAACCAGATGTCATCTGTTTATCCAAATAAATTTAATTGTGGTGGCAATTCATCACAAACAGTGTTCTTTTTGCGCGACTGTGTTTTAACAGGCTGTGTTGGGACAGCCATCTCGTTGTTTTCCAACGCGCTTAAAACACATTCTGCGCGTTCAACAACAGACTTTGGCATACCTGCCATCTTAGCGACTTGGATACCATAAGAACGATTTGCAACACCAGAAATAATCTTGTGCATAAATATGATTTCATTGTTATGTTCACGAACATCAATGGTCAAACATAACGTATTACTTAAAAAACCTTGTGATACCAACGTGGTCAATTCGTGATAATGCGTCGCAAATAATGTGCGTGGACATAATTCGTTCAGATATTCTAATACCGCTTGGGCAATTGCCATACCATCATAAGTCGCAGTTCCACGACCAATTTCATCAAAGATTATAAAAGAACGCTTGGTCGCACGATTTAATATATTCGCAGTTTCAGCCATTTCAACCATAAAGGTTGATTGACCTGCCGCCAGATTATCAGATGCACCAACACGACTGAATAACTGATCGCAAATACCAATAACAGCCGATTCCGCCGGAACAAAAGACCCCAAGTGCGCCAACACAACAATAATTGCATTTTGACGCAAATATGTCGATTTACCAGCCATATTTGGACCAGTTAATAATGCAATTGCGCTTGTGTTCAAATTACAATCGTTTTTTACAAAGTTGTCGCCAACACGACGCAAAACAGATTCAATCACAGGATGACGACCACCAACAATATCAAACGCACAATCTTGTGTAATATTTGGGCGAACCCAAGAATATTTGTCCGCAACAGTTGCCAAACTGCACCATACGTCGGCATCAGCCAACAAATCCGATGCAGATAATAAATCATCCGAAATTTCACGTATCGTTTCAATAAAAGTGTTTATGATTTCTGCTTCTATTCCAGCGGCTTTTTCAGCTGCACTGCGAACTTCGTTATCCAAATCAATCAAACGCGGTGTCGTAAAGCGTAAATTTCCAGCCATTGTTTGACGATGGATAAACCCAGAATCAGGCGACATTAAAACATCTGCACGTGCGGCAGGCACTTCTATAAAATATCCCAGAATATTATTATATTTTATCTTTAATGTATTAATGCCCGTCTTGGAAATATATTCAGCCTGTAATGCAGCAATTGTTTCACGCGCACCACGTGACAAGTCACGCATATTATCCAATGATATATTAAAACCATCGCGTATCACGTTGCCATCACGGAAAAACGTTGGCAATTCATCCGCCAACGCGCGCGATAAATCAACCGTCAAATCACCATGAATTTTTATCTGTTCAAATCTGGCAGAAAAATCAGAATCTAAACTTGACGCAATCATCTGGGCACGTGGTAAAACAGACAAAAAATCAGATATATGCCGCAAGTCACGCGGTGTACCACGACCAGATAACAATCTGGATAACGCACGACCAACATCAGGTACTGTACTTAAAATATTTTCAACAGATGATTTTATCCCAGGATTCAAAATAAAATGAGATATATGTTGCTGACGCATCAAGATTTCATTTCTGTCCCCAGACAAACTGCGTAAATACGCACGCAATTTTCGCGCACCAGCCGCCGTCTTGGTTTCGTCCAAAACATCAATCAAACAAACACCACCTTCATTCATAGGCGCGTCAATTTCCAAACTTTTCCAAGTCGAAGAATCTATTAATAACTGATGTCCTGATTTAAACATATAAGGCGCACGAAAGGTTATAGACGCGCCACGTTGAGTGTTAAACAAATAACCTGCCAATAAATAAATTGCAGAATCTGTGTTTGTCGAAGTTATATTTGAATCTATTGCAGAACCAAACACGCGCGATACAACCATATCTATATCACTGCGATGATATAATTTTTCATACACTGGGGTTGTTTTAAACGCGTCGCGCAATTTTAATATCGATTTTTCTTCGGCGCTGCCAAATGGAAATATTATTTCAGCAGGATTAATACGTACCATATCATCAAAAATTTCTGATGTTTTCCCGATAAAAAATTCACCTGTTGAAATATCGCAACCTGCAATATCATACTGCTTGCCACCACAAGGCAAAATCGCAACCAAGAAATTAGAATTTTTAGGTGTCAATAAATTTTCATCAGTCAATGTACCAGGCGTCAAAACACGCACGACTTGACGGTCGATATATTTATGCCCACGTTCTTTGGCCTGGGCCGGGGTTTCCATTTGTTCAACCAATGCGACCTTGTGCCCATCACGAACAAGACGACCGAAATAATTATCGGCCGCATGCCAAGGAATACCACACATAGGAATGCCGTTTCCGTCGCCATCAGTACCACGCGCCGTCAAAACCAATCCCAGCGCAGAACTGATTACTTTTGCATCTTCAAAAAAAGATTCGTAAAAATCCCCCAGACGAAACATTAATAAAGCATCTGGGTTTTCCGCCTTCATATCGACATACTGTTGCATAACAGGGGTCAATTTACTTTTTTCTGCCACGATAAAATCCGTTTTATTAAAAATTAAGCACTTACTTTTAATGTTTCTATTTTCAATTCAGCTTCTTTCAACAGCTGTTCGCAATATGCTTTTAATTTAATACCTTGTTCATATGCAGCCACAGAATCAGCCAACGGCAATTGCCCGGTTTCCATTTTTTTTACCAATTCCATTAATTGATTATACGCTTCTTCAAAACTTAATTTTGTTTCTTCCATATTTTTCCCCTTGGATTATCGGTTTCAAGATACAAAAATAAATTCACATTTTCAATCAAAAATCCCCCAATCGGGGGATTTATTTTGTTTAGTTCTTTCTTGGGAACTTAACCGCAGCTTGTGCCGCCGCAAGACGTGCAATTGGCACGCGGAACGGAGAGCAAGATACAGAATCAAACCCAACTTGATGGAAGAAGGATATAGATTCTGGATCGCCACCATGTTCGCCACAAACACCCAAGTGGATATGTTCGCCTTTGGTGTCGCGCGCTTTTTTAACGGCGTCTTTAATCAACAGACCGACACCCAATTGGTCAACAGATGCAAATGGGTCTGCAACATATACACCACGTGCGCGATATTCATCTAAAATTTTCGCAGTATCGTCACGTGACATACCCAATGTTGTCTGGGTCAAGTCGTTTGTGCCAAATTCAAAGAATTCACAACTTTCTGCGATTTCATTTGCCAATACTGCTGCGCGTGGCAATTCAATCATTGAACCAACAGAATATTCAATGCTTTCGCCCTTTTCTGCAAACAACGATTGTGCAGTTGCATCAATTACAGCTTTAACAATATCGACTTCTTTCTTGGAACCAACCAATGGAACTTCGATTTCTGGCAAAACTTTGACCCCGTTTGCCTTGCATTCCAAAGCAGCAGACAAGATTGCACGTGTTTGCATTTCGCAAATTTCAGGATATGTAATCGCCAAACGGCAACCACGATGTCCCAACATCGGATTTTGTTCGTGCAGTTGTTCTGCGCGCTGTTTGATGAATTCAACAGATTTGCCAATATGTTTAGCCAATTCTTCGATTTCAGCGTCTGTATGTGGCAAGAATTCGTGTAATGGTGGGTCAATCAAACGAATTGTGACTGGCAGACCATCCATAATTTTGAACAATTCAACAAAGTCAGCTTTTTGATATGGCAACAACTTTGCCAATGCTGCACGACGGCCAGCTTCGTCTTCGGCCAAAATCATTTCACGCATATCTTGGATACGGCTTGGGTCAAAGAACATATGTTCTGTACGTGCCAAACCAATACCTTCGGCACCAAAGTCGCGTGCTTGTTTTGCGTCTTTTGGTGTTTCTGCGTTTGCTTTGACTGTCAATGTTTTGATTTCATCAACCCATTTCATCAAAGTACCAAAATTGCCAGTTAATTCAACTGATACAGTTGGGATTTGGCCTGCGATAATTTGACCTTTGGCACCATCAATAGATACCCAGTCACCTTCGTGAATAACTGTACCATCTGTTGTTTTTAATGTTTTTGCTTCGTAATCAATTTTAATATCTGCGGAACCAGATACACATGGTGTTCCCATACCACGTGCAACCACCGCTGCGTGTGATGTCATACCACCACGTGCAGTAATAACACCTTGGGCAGCGTTCATACCAGCAATATCTTCTGGTGATGTTTCGATACGAATCAACATAACCTTTTTACCTTCGGACGCCCAGCGTTCTGCATCTTCTGCGTTGAACACAGCCTGACCAACCGCAGCACCTGGGGATGCAGGAAGCCCTGTTGCAATAACTTTCTTTTCTGCCTTTGGGTCCAACATTGGATGCAACAAATGATCCAACTGTTCTGCGCCGACACGCAAAATTGCTTCTTCTTTGGTCAACAAGCCTTCTTCAACCATTTCGACCGCCATACGAACCGCAGCAGCAGCTGTACGTTTACCGTTACGGCACTGCAACATCCACAATTTTCCATGTTCAATTGTGAATTCCATATCTTGCATATCTTTATAGTGCTTTTCTAATTTTTCACGAACATCGCATAATTCTTGATACACAGCTGGCATTGCTTCTTCCAAAGACAAACGACCAGATCCATCTTTGCTCATTGGTTGTGGTGTACGAATACCAGCCACAACGTCTTCACCTTGTGCATTAATCAAATATTCGCCATAGTATTTATTTTCACCGGTTGCAGGGTCGCGACTGAAACATACGCCAGTTGCAGAATCGTCACCAGAATTACCAAATACCATTGCTTGAACGTTAACAGCGGTACCCCAATCTGCTGGTATGTTATTCAGTTTACGATATGTGATGGCCTGTTTGCTCATCCAAGAATTGAACACCGCACCGATACCCATTTCTAATTGTTTCCATGGGTCTTGTGGGAAAACCTTACCGATTTTAACACCGATTTCTTTAAACTTTTCAACCAAGTCTTTCAAATCATCAGCAGTTAATTCTGTATCCTGTTTATAACCCTTTTCTTCTTTCATACGTTCCAGGGTATGTTCAAACAAATCAATGTCTGCACCCATAACAACTTCGCTGAACATCATAATAAAACGACGATATGAGTCGTATGCAAATCTTTCATTGCCAGAAATTTTTGCCAATGCTTTTACTGTTTCGTCATTCAACCCCAAGTTCAAAACAGTATCCATCATACCTGGCATAGATACACGTGCGCCACTGCGTACAGATACCAACAATGGATTTTCTAAATCAGCGAACTTTTTACCCATAATTGATTCTACGTGTGCGATACCGTCACGCACTTGGTCCATCAAATCAGCAGGATATGTTTGATTGTTATCATAGTAGTATGTACAAACATCAGTTGTCACCGTAAAACCAGCAGGAACCGGCAACCCAACCAAGTTCATTTCAGCCAAATTTGCACCTTTGCCACCCAGCAGATTTTTCATATCTGCTTGACCTTCGGCTTGGCCATTACCGAAAGTATATACCCATTTATTACTCATGGCTTCTCCTTTGAATTAAAATGCTTAAAGATTGTGGGGCATAGACTGCATAAATGCAAGAAAAAAAATCCAAAATAATATGGATTTTTTCTTGATTTTTACATAGCACACGCACAAGCAATTGAAAATAATTTTGACATATCACTGTCAGACCGCGAATTTACAATCACAGGCGCACGCGCACCAATAATAACACCACCAAAAAACCAATCACCAAATTGAACCATCGCTTTTAACGTGTTATTACCAGCTTCGATATTATCAAATAATAAAATGTCTGCATCACCCATAACCGCCCCTTGAAACCCCTTGGCGCGCGCCGCGCTTTCAGACACAGCAATATCAAAAGATATAGGACCAGAAACAATACAGTCAGCAATTTCACCACGAATATTCATATTATGTAATTCTGTTGCATCAACCGTTGCCTGCATCGCAGGATTTAATTTTTCAACCGCACACAACGGCGCAACACGCGGTGTATCAACACCTGTTTTCCTTACAAAACCAACCGCATTCTTGATTATTTCTGCTTTGGTTGTTAAATCTGGATACATATTCATCGCAACATCAGTTAAAAACAATCTGCGCTTGTGCGACGGTGAATACAGAACTGCAATGTGCGATAATATACCGTCGCCACGAATACCTGTTTCACGATTAAGTACCGCACGTAAAAAATCAGCGGTATGAATCATACCTTTCATTAAAATATCTGCGCGACCATCGCGAACCAAAGACACAGCCGTATTCGCAGCAGAAATTTCATCGTCACAATGAATAATTTCAAAACCAGAAATGTCAAGACCTGCTGACAATGCGACAGTCTGTATTTGCGATGCATCGCCACACAATATCGCACGCGCAAACCCCATTTCATACGCAGAAATAACAGACTTTAACACCTGAATATCCGTTGCAGCAGCAACCGCAATTGTACGCATATGGTCGGGTCGCATTGACAATAATAATTCATTAAATTCTGGTGACAAAACATTCCTCTTTTATTAATAGGAGCAAGAATAAAATCTTATAAAATATTTTTCAACAATAAAAAATCCCACATTTGTGGGATTTTGTTTTTTTACTGTGGCATTGGTATACCAGCGGTCGCTTCGCCCATTACTTTATCAATAAGAACATCTGCTTTTTGTTTTGCATCTTGTACAGCAGCCATAACAATCGCAGCCACACCATCTGCGCCGCGCGACAAAACATCTGGGTTGATTGTAATTTTTAACAAATCGTATTTACCCGTCATATCAACAATACAAGCACCGTTTTCAGCAATACCTTTGACAACAGTCTTGGCCAATTGTTCTTGTGCAACGGCGACCTTGTTTTGCAATTCTGACGCTTTGGCCATTAATGATTCCATATCCATAATCTAATCTCCTACTTTTATTTTTGATTAATATGCAACATTTGTAAAATCTTGCGCGGAACACCGAACATTTCTGCGACAGCTGGTTTTAAAACTAAATTCGGCAAAAATTTGTTGTTTGTATATTCAACCAGGTCTTCCAACGATACATCAAACGCATTGGATGTCACAAATGGAATATATCTGATGCGACCAGATGGCGTATCGTGACGACGCTGAATTTCTGCATATTTTAAACCAGTTTCGCGTTCTTGCCACAGGGCCAACCAAAAGTTTTTTTCCAATGTTTTTTTGAACTTTGGAACATCTTGGACAGCACACCCAAGATGCGCTGCCCATTGTTTATCGTCCCAATTTAATTGTTCCGGTGTCATTTACAAATTCCTTATTTCTTGATTTCTTCACCTGTTTTCTGGTCTATTCCAACCATAGACATACGTGTTTTACCACGTTTATCTGCGCCCAGATAACGTACATAAACAGTGTCGCCTTCTTTAATCTTGGCATCTTCGATTTTTGCCAATCTTTCGCCTGTGATTTCAGAAATATGAACCATTGCTTCAAAACCATTCAGAATTTTTACAAAAAGACCAAAATCTTTCATACCAGACACAGTACCTTTATAGATTTGGCCAACTTCTGGTTCGGCAACAATATCTTTTATACGAGCAATTGCGTTGTCTGCATCTTCTTTGCTGACCGCCATAATTTTAATTGTGCCATCATCAGACAAATCAATTTGTGTATTGGTTTCGCGTGTTAATGCTTGGATAACGCTGCCGCCTTTGCCGATTACTTCACGAACTTTGTCTGGATTGATTTTCATTGTATAGCTTTGTGGTGCATATTCAGACAAATTTGTACGTGGTTTTTTAATTGCCTTTTCAATCTTGCCCAAGATATGCATACGACCGTCTTTTGCCTGGGCCAAAGCGCGTTCCATAATTTCAAATGTAATCGATGTGATTTTAATATCCATCTGCAACGCTGTCACACCTTGGTCTGTACCAGTCACTTTAAAGTCCATGTCGCCCAAGTGATCTTCGTCACCCAAAATATCTGTCAGGATAGCGTAATCATCGCCTTCTTTAATCAAGCCCATTGCGATACCTGCAACCGGACGTTTCATTGGAACACCGCCGTCCATCATCGCCAATGTCGCACCACATGTTGTCGCCATTGAAGAAGAACCATTTGATTCCAAAATGTCAGATACGATACGAATTACATAATCAAATTCGCTGCGGCTTGGTACCATTGGATGAACAGCACGCCACGCCAAATTACCATGACCAATTTCACGACGACCAGGAGATTTCAAACCCTTGCATTCGCCAACAGAATAGCCAGGGAAATTATAGTTCAAGATAAAGTCGCGTTCTTCGGCACCATCCAAAGATTCAATAGGCAGCGCATCTTTGCCACCACCCAATGTCAATGATACCAAAGCCTGGGTTTCGCCGCGTGTGAACAACGCAGAACCATGCGCACGTGGTAATACGCCCAATTCAATTTCAATCGGACGAACTGTTTTATTATCGCGACCGTCAATACGTGGTTTGCCTGCCAAGATATTGCCACGCATAATACGCGCAGTCAGATTTTCAATAACTTCATCAGCCCACGATTCCAATGTAGATGTCGCACGTTCAGAATCTGGGAACAATTCTGGGATGCGAGCCTTGGCAGCAGCATGAATTGACGCCAATGTTTCCAAACGAGTCAACTTTTCTTTGATTTGCAATGCAGCTTCGATTTCATCTGCAAAGTTTTCAAAGTTTTCTTCCATAATAATTTGTTCAGATGTTTTTTCAGGGGTCGCCCAACGTTCTTTACCGGCCTTGTCTGCCAATTCGTTGATAGCAGCAATAACAGTTTGTTGCGCATCAAAACCAAATTTAACCGCGCCCAAAACAGTTGCTTCACCCAATTCACCGATTTCAGATTCAACCATCAAAACACCGTCTTTGGTTGCTGCAACAACCAAATCCATTTCAGATTCTTCTGTTGCTTTCTTGGATGGGTTTAACAAATATTTGCCATCAGCATAACCAACACGCGCAGCACCAATTGGCCCCTGGAATGGAACGCCACTTAATGCCAATGCAGCACTGGACGCAATCATCGCCAAAATATCAGGCTGATTCTTTTTGTCATAAGAAAAAACTTGAGCGATAATTTGAACTTTGTTTTTAAATGTTTCTGGGAACAAAGGACGAATTGGACGATCAATCAAACGTGCAATCAATGTTTCTGCGGTTGATGCTTTGCCTTCACGTCTGTCACGTGAACCAGGAATACGACCAGCAGATGCAAATTTTTCTTGGTAATCAACAGTCAAAGGAAAGAAATCTTGACCTTCGACAGCGGTTTTTTCAGCACAAACAGTTGCCAAAACCATTGTGCCACCCATTGTCGCCAAAACAGAACCATTCGCCTGTTTCGCCATACGACCAGTTTCCAAGCGCAGTGTTTCATCACCATATTGAATTTCAACTGCAACAGGATTGTTTAATTTAGCATCTTTTTTAAATAAGCCAAATACCATTTTTTTCTCCATATTTTTTTGTTTCATCTTTGCGAAGAAAAATTATTCGTTTCTGCGCCCTGATACGACAGACACACAAAAGAACAATTTCTCCTTCGCCGCGACGATTATAAAACATATTTCTGGTATTGCAAATAAAAACACTGTTTATGCAACCTTTTTTGTGATACAATAAAAGGGTTGTGTTTTAGGGGGTAGGTATGCAATTTCCTTCAACTGTTTTGGGTTTTTATATAAAAAATTTCTGGCGTTATTGTGGAGTGATTGTATTGTTGTATTCTGTATTTGCAATCATTGATACCTTTGGTTTATTTGTATTGCCTGCGTATTACTTAAAAAACACAGTCCAAGTTCTGGAATCAACACCACAATCAGACATTATGTATGCGATTAGTTTTGTTGCTGGGGCGTATTTTCTTATGCGTGGCGCACAGTGGGGCGCATCTATACTGCGTTGGTATACTTTTGACAAATACATCAAATATCCATCGTATAATAAAATATCAACAGATTTATATAAATATGTTTTTGAACAAAGCGCAGAATTTTACACCGCATCAATGCCCGGAAAAATCAGCAGCCAAATTCACAGAATTTCAGAATCTTTTTTTGAAACGGTTGAAATGATTTTTGGCAGCTTGATTGGTTCAATAACCACATTTGTCATAACAGCTGTGGGGCTAGCCGCAATAGGCTGGCAATATGTCGCGGTCATTACATTTGCAGTTGTATTTCGTATTGTTTGGGGATTATGCACAGTAAAAAAATCATTACGTATGTCAGGCAAACGAACCGAAGCAAACAATACGCTGCAAGGACGTTTATTAGATGCACTGTCTAATTTTATGGTGGTAAAGGTTTTTGCAAATGCAAAATATGAACAAAATGTGGTTAAACCAATCAGACAGAAATACGAAAAAGATGCAAATATAGCCCACTTTTGGTCGCGCCTTTTTTGGGCGCCAGGCAACCTGATGATGGATACAATCTGCTTTACAATCTTTATTATTTTGTCCGGATATATGTACAGCATCGGCCAATCAACAATCGCAGATATATCTTTTGCGTTGGCGGTGTACGCTGGTATCAGTTCGATTGCTTTTTCAGTGATTATGAACATTAAAAACTTTATCAACAGTTGGGGAAACGCAGCAGGTTCTTATAATGCGTTGGTTAAACCCGTTTCTGTTCAAGATGATAAAAATGCACCAGATTTAAAAGTCAGTAATGCAAATATAAAAATTGAAAATTTGCGATTTAAATACAATAAAAATTTTGTGATTAATAATTTATCACTGGATATAAAATCAGGCGAAAAAATAGGAATTGTCGGACTTAGTGGTGCAGGCAAAACAACACTTGTAAATTTGCTGATGCGTTTGTACGATGCAACCAGCGGTCGAATACTGATTGATGGGCAAGATATAAAACACGTAAGCCAAGATTCTTTACGCAGAAATATATCTTTTATTCCGCAAGACGCAACAATGTTTAACAGAACAATTCGTGAAAATATCGAATACGGCAAAATCGGGGCAAATGATAAAGAAATTATTGCCGCTGCCAAAAAAGCGTCTGCGCATATGTTTATAAAAAAATCTATAAACGGATACAATTCATTGGTTGGTGACCGAGGAATCAAACTGTCAGGGGGTCAGCGCCAAAGAATCGCAATCGCACGCGCATTTTTAAAGGATTCGCCAATATTAATTTTGGACGAAGCAACGTCCGCATTAGATTCAGAAACAGAATCTGTTATTCAAAAATCTTTTGATAATTTGTCAAATGGGCGCACCACACTTGTGATTGCACACCGATTGTCGACACTGCGCAATATGGACAGAATTATTGTTATGTCGCGTGGAAAAATCGCAGAAAGCGGCACACATAATCAGTTAATTCGCAGTGGTGGAATTTATGCAACTTTGTGGAAAATGCAGTCAGGCGGTTTTATTCAAGAATAAAAAAAAACGCCACAAAGGGCGTTTTTTTTAACAAAATTATTTTGTCACAACGGAAGTATCCAGCTGGGAAATCAATTTTTCCAATCTGTCCGATGTTTCTGTATCGTTTAACGCAACCGCAATTGTGTACGCAGATTCTAAATCTGTACGTGCGGCTTCGGTATTACCGATTTGCAAATTCAATGCAGCTGATTTTTCAAAATACCCAACAGCATTACGTGACAAACTTTCACGTTCTTCGGCTGTTCTGGCGCCCTGAATTTGTTCTGAAATAATACGAACAGCAGAAGAATAATCATTCAACGCATCTGTCAATCTTCCCAATGCGATATAAGCTTCGGCGCGGTCTGCATACACAGTCGGATTCACAATACCTTCTGGGTAAGACAAAGAATTTGTGAAATCGGCAATTGCGCCTTCATAATTCTTCATCCACAAATTCAATTGACCACGTTTCGCATACAAATCACGCATTTGCAAAATTGCACTTGGATTAGTTGTATTTGCGGCCAATGCATTATTAATATCAGCCATTGCAGCTTCATAATTTTCAATACGCTGATTTAACAAATATCTGTCATAATACGCAACTGGATTCGCAGGGTCTTTTGCCAAAGCAGCATTTAAATTTTCCAAAGCTTTTGCATAATCACCTGTGTGCATATATGCTTCGCCACGCAAAATATAAGCGTCAACAGATGCAGCACCAGATTCAATCGCAGCATTTAAATCTGCAATCGCATCGTCAACATTACCCAAAGCCAATTTTGTTTTGCCACTTTCATAATAATCACCGGACTTTAACAAAGCTTCTTCGGTTATTTCGATATTACCCGGTGTTGTCTGAACGTTATGACTGCGACCCAAGATATAAAAAGTTGCAGCAATAAAGAACAAAATGATAAACCAATAAATATAAATAGATAAAGACCATGAACCAGCGCAAGTCTTGGTTTTATTAACCTTTACCGTTGCCTTGGACGCAACAGGACGTACAGGCGCGCGCTTCTTGGCAGCAATTGTTTTTTTCGCAGATGTTTTTTTCATAACAAACCTCCCTTCCTTGTAATTTAATAAAATATTAAAAAGATTTTAACATTTCGTCAATCACTTTCTGATGTACCGGTAAAATTTTCCCAACCCCAAGCTTTTTTAACTTGATATTTCCAAATGAAACACGATGCAATTTATGCACAGGACAACCACACGCAGCCAATACAATCCTTACTTCGTTCTTTTTTCCTTCGCAAATAGACACACGTAAATTGTGACCACCAATACAATCAATCTTCATAGGTGAATATTTTACACCATCAATCGTCATCCCACGACGCGCAGATTCCAAACCAGAAAAATCACTGCACGAAACAGTCGCAATATAAACACGCGGAATTTTTGACGACGGCAAAGTCAACCTGCGCGCCAATTCACCATCATTGGTCAATAATAACAAACCAGTCGTTTTAAAATCCAGCCGACCAATGTATTTCAAATTTCTGTATTCAGCCGGCAAACAATCATAAATCGTTTTGCGGCCTTGGGGGTCGTATGTGGTCGTCATCGTGTTTATCGGCTTGTGAAACATATAAACCTGTGTCCCCAAACGACCAGATATTTTTTTACCATTAACTTCTATATCATCGCCCTCTTCTACAAAAAATACAGGCGTATTAACAACCTGGCCGTTTACACGAACCAACCCCAACGAAATTAGTTCTTCTGCACCGCGCCGCGATGCGACACCAGAATCTGCAATAACTTTTGAAATTCTTGTTCCCATTTATTCTACCACCTTGGACAACGCAACCACAGCAGCCAATTCTGCGCGCAAAATTGTTTTACCCAACGAAATACCACGCGCACCCGCAGAATCCAGCGCAGCAAATTCTTCATCAGAAAAACCGCCTTCGGGTCCAACAAGAACAGATTTTGCGCCAACAATGTTTTTTGCAACATCTGCACCGTATGCAGCACGTTCATCCGCAAAAACAACCGTTGATAAATCAAGTTCTGAAAACTTTATCGGCGGTAAAATTTTCGGTACACTGTTCCGATTGGATTGTTCAGACGCTTCGATTACGATTTTTTTCATCCTGTCCCAATTTATATGATTAGCGTTTGTACGCGCAGTTATAACAGGCAAAAATGCGCCGACCCCCATTTGGGTCGCCATACTTAATAAATCGTCTGTACGTTTAATTGGAGAAAACATTAATACAGTGTCGTTTGACGGGTCTTTGTGACTGGTTTGACAACCGATATTTAAATTTTTGTTATCGTCAGCCAAAGTCGCTTTGTATTCATAACCATTACCAAAGACCAAGCATTTGTTCGTACGCATAACACGCGACAAATAATGCACAATATCTTTGCTTGCAGGTATTTGAATATCGCTTGCGATATTTTCCCCGATAAAGATTCTTGGAATATTTTTCATATTTTTGTAATTCCTGATTTATAAATTATGTTTTTTGTGTTATAATCATAACACTATGGGTATTAAATTCAAGTTTTTATCAGCTTCTGGGAAAGGCAAAGGGTTAGATATATTTAAATCCTCGGCCTATAAAGAACACGAACAGACACCGCTTGCACGCGAATTTTGGTTAATCAGATGGAATATTTTTATATGGCTGGTTGCCGCGTTGATGGTGGCATGCGCATTCCCGGTTGAACATATTTGGCGATATGGTTGGTCACCTGCGACCAAACAATGGATTGATATATACATACAACAAGCTTTGTCTTCATTTGGTTTGTCTGTGATTTCAGAAATACCCACATGGGCTGCGCGTTGCTTTATGCATCCTGATTACGCTTGTATAACCCCACTGTTGCCGATTATTGGGTATTTTATTTTATCTGATGCAACAATGACTGATGAATTTAACCCACACAGCAAAGATAAATACGACGAAAAAACCGCACGAAAAGCAACCGAAGAAGATATTAAAAAAATGGCACAAGACCACAAAAACAAAGAAGGTCTGTTCAAAGGCTTTATGATGGTGCTGGGTTTCTTTAAAAGCAAACCTTTGAAAATGGACGAATGTCTGTCGGCATTGCTGTTGGCGCCTGCTGGTGTTGGTAAAACACAGGGCGTCGTAATTCCAACTTTATTGGAATGTGACGAAGTGTCAATGATTGTAAACGACCCTAAACCTGAACTAAAATTCAATACATCTGCATATCGCGCAACAGTTGGACCGGTATTCATTTTAGACTGGGCCGCAGCCGACGAACCAGAAAAGGGTATTTATTATCCGGCTTGGAATCCACTGTCGCCAGAAAACTTGCCAAATAACGAAGAAGGCAGAAACACTTACATTAAAGTCGTCGTCAACACAATCGTTGAAGAAAATGCCAAAGACCCACACTGGTCAAATACTGCACGCGCAGCATTGACTGGTTTTATTAACTTTATTATTTCCAAAGTCGAACACGCCAAGGCAAATGATTACTTTTACAACAGGTTGCAAACCGGAAAATTTGATGAAAAAGATGCAACTGTTTTAATGGCTTATTATACAAAAATGTCTTCTGATCCGAACGCATACGCAGCGATGGCTTTGTTGCAACGTGGTGAACTTAATTTAGATAACTATATACATGTTGGAACCTGGGGTGGATTGCCACAGGAATGGCACGGAAACGAAGCGTCAATTCCGATGTTCTTGGCGTGGTATACCGAAGGTATGTTAAAAGTCGCAAACGAATTAGAAGAACGCAAAAGACAAGGCGACCAAATGGTTATGATGGCCGACCCAATGAAGGACTTTTTGAACGATGCGGTTAATGAAGCACAGTTGTATTCGTACAACAATGATTCTATATCTGCTATGGTTAATTTGATGAACACGCCTGACAAGGAACGCGGTTCTATTATATCAACAATGAATGCAGGATTGGACATATTCCGTCATCCTGCGGTTAACAAACATACACGTCATTCTGATATACATTTCAGTGATATGCGCGGCATGGTTGACCCGAACGATGGCAAAGTCAAACCGATTACAATATATCTTTCTATGAATGTCGCAGACGCCCCAGCATTCAGCGCGATTACCAGTATGTTTATCGAACTGTTATCTAATTTCTTGATTGCACACAAACCTGGCGATATGAACAACAAACAAAAAATGGGACCATACCCTGCCCTGTTCGTATTAGACGAAATGCCAACAATGAATAAGTTAGAAGCGATTATTCGTGGGCCTGCGGTTGGTCGTGGACAAAAAGTATCTTACTTGATTGTTGGCCAGGATATAAGTCAGATTCAAGATAAATACGGCGAAAAAGCTGCCGAAACAATTGTTGCAAATACCGCCGCGAAAATTATTTTGCGTGTAAACGACCCTGCAACCGCTGAAAGATTCTCGCAAATGATTGGCAAAAAGAAAACTAAAAAGAAGGAAAAAGGCGCAGACGACAAAGAAGTCGAAGTCGATAAAGTTGAAGACCTGTATTCTCCAATGGACTTGATGACAATGAAAAAAGCAACCCAATTGGTATTGTTCCAAGGATATTACAACCGCCCAATCGAAGCGGATGGCGAATGGTGGTTCTTCCGCGAAACCGCTGTTCAGAAAAAACTGGCCGCCAAGGTAGATATGGGCGAAGCACCACCAATTCCAGAATATATGATACCAAATCATCACCGCGCTTTAAAGTATCCTGGGGTACCGCGTTCATATGACCCAAAAACGAAAAAGATAAAAGATTTAGCATAAAAACACCGGCAAATGCCGGTGTTTTATTTATTTTACTTCACACCTTTCTTCCATCTTTGTGGCAGGCAAATCCATTTCGCCACTTTCAAGCAATTTGACAACACATTCGTATTTTTGTCTGTCTTTCCTGCGCGAATCATTTGCTTGTTCTGCGTAAACTTTTAATAAATGTCGATTACATTTTTTGACATGTTTTAAATATTCTTTACACTGCCCAAAAATAGATTCGCCTGTATATATTTTTTGTTTATCATTCTCGGTACCATCTGCCTTATATACTGTAATATCTTCGTACCGTTGACATAATACTATTTTTGCTTTTAAAGTATCATCTTTGGCTAAAACATTATTAAATTTCGGTGCCGCATTGGTTGCAAGTGTGCAATCTGTTGCGTCGCCGCCACTGTAATCAACATAGGCTTCCATGAATTTTTGACATTCAACAATATCTTTTACATAAAACATACACTTCTGTGACAAACCACGTATCGACATTTTACCGACGTACATAATATCATCTGAAAAGGCTGCAATAATGTAATTAAAATCTTCTTCGTTGTGATACTTATTTTTGATTACATTTCGCGCTTCTTTGAAACATTCCCAACATACTGTCATCGGCCGCGTCACATCATCCACGACATCTAATTTGGCGGCCTGCACATTTGTCATACAACTAAATACAACAAAAGACATCATCAGTTTTTTTATCATTTCAATACCTCCGTACATTTTTCAGATACACTTGCAACCTTTTTAATCGCAGCAATTTGCGCAGAATTAAACACAGTTGCACTGACCGATGCGACCGTCGCACCAACCGACAAAGCGTTTGCCGCAGTGTTTAAATTATTTTCTTTTTGTTTGCCTGATTCAGTATTGTCATTGCGCGTTGTGTCTGTATTTGCCATTACAGACGCGATTGTGCCTGCTGCACCAGTTGCCGCGCCAACCGCAGACGAAATCATCGCGCCAGTTGCACGCTTGTTTATTTTGGTTGTATCAACAGTCGCATAATCGTCACACGCGTCCGCAATTGTTCGCGCTTCGG
>JAZNGD010000031.1:0-14167 GCA_045576255.1 Candidatus Enterousia sp. | reverse complement strand
TGTTGTTATCGATAAAGAAAATGGTGGCTTGTCCGATGCACGTAATGCAGGTATGGAACACGTCAAAGGTGATTATGTTTTATATCTGGACAGCGATGATTTTATTCATCCGCAAACATTGGAATTAACATACAAAGCTGCAAATGAAAACAATGCGGATATGGTGACGTTCAATCACGATGTAGATTTTCATAATTATTTAAAGAAAAAAATATCGCGTGGTTATGATGTGACTGATGAAATGCCAAAAATCAAAAACTATAAAAAAATTTCTGCACAAAAGGTCGAAAATATAATATTTCATACAACAGAAAAAAATAGAACACTGCATGTTAAACGACCTGTACGACGGCATTGTTATTCTGTGTTGGCGTTGTATCGCAATGATTTGATTAAAAAAATTCCTTTTATCAAAGGTATTATCATAGAAGATTTTCCATGGTGGGTGTCTGTTTTGTTGAAGCGACCAAAAACAGTTATGTTAAATTTGCCTTTGTATTTTTATATACCAAATGTTTCTTCTTTGTCGTATTCTGCGAAAAGTTTGTTTATGGCGCGGTCTGTTTCGTATGGGTTAAAAGCGTCTTATGCGTTGTATAAACAATATGCGACAGAAAAAGAATTTAAACATTTTAATCGTGAATTTTTGTGGCCTTTTACAATAACTTTAATGCGCAAGGTACGCGAATTAGATAACGATAAAGACAGAAAGAGTGCAGCTGTTTTTGTGAAAGAATTATATGATATTGGTGTGTTCAATACACCTGTGAATATGCAGACAAGAAAATATAAACGAAGAATAGAAAGTTTTATAAAATAGTTTTTCAGTTGTCGTTTGAATTTAATATACGCATAACAGAAATTCGTAAAAAGTTAAATGGTATTATCAATATAGATATTCCAAATATTGCAAGCCACTGATTTAAATCAAGCGGTTGTAATCGTAATGCAGAACCACCAAATTGTACGGCCAGAACAGTCCCAAATATAATCCCAATCGCAATAATGATAAATATCGGATTCTTGGTCAGGTTGTAAAATATGTTATAGCCTTTGGAACGAATTACAAATCCACCAAATACAGATGTAATTATTATCAGTGCAAAGTTTGCAGATATGCGACTGCTGTCAGAAAAGATGCTTGATATTGGCGGTAAAAATGTCAGTGTAAATAAAATTAGGCACACGATTGTATTGTATATAATATATTTGATGGTGTCGCGTGATAACAGTGGGGCGTTTTTCCCAATAACAGGTTCGGATATGTATTCTGGACGTGAAGGCTCGTTGCCAAAAGCCAAAGAATTTAAACTGTCCATAATTATATTGATTATTAATATTTGTACCGCATAGAAAGCGTCAAGTCCCATTAAAATTGGTAATAACATACTTAAAATCACCAGTGTGAAATTTATAGGTAATTGAAATCGTAAAAAATTTGTAATGTTGTGCATAAATGTGCGACCAAGTAAAATGCTGTTCGCAACAGAAATAAAGTTGTTGTCTGTTATAATAATATCGCTGGCAGATTTGCATACATCGGTACCGTTGCCCATCGCAAATCCAACGTCTGCACGTTTCAAAGCAGGCGCATCGTTTGTGCCATCGCCACACATTCCGATACACAGGTTTAAACTTTGTGCCAGTTTTACAACGCGTAATTTCGTTTCAGGGGTTGCACGTGCAATAACACGAATGCGATGCAGTTTTTGTAAAGCAGACTTGTCTGACAATTTATCAAATTCTGATGCGGTTAATGTTATGTCTTTTTTTGATGATACGATGCCACATTCGCGTGCGATTGCACGTGCGGTATCAAGTATATCACCAGTTATCATCATAATATTGACACCAGATTTTTGTAGACGTGCAATCACGTCTGGTACACCTGGACGAATTTCGTCACGCATAGAAACCAATGACAATAAAATTATTTCTTTGGGTAATTTGTCGCCGGTGACAGCGTTTGTTGAATACGCCATTGCAACCATACGCATAGAACGAGATGAGTTTTTTTGTATTAATTCATATATACGTTCTTGATTTAATCGATGCAAACGACCGTCTGTGCCAAGGTATTTTTTTGCGTGGGATAAAATGATTTCTGGTGCGCCTGTTATATATGTGTGGGGGCCAATCGATTCTTGTACTGATACGCTGGAAAATTTCTTTTGGCTGTCAAAAACAGACCTGTTTAAAATGCGCAATTTTTTTCGCATTGTGTCAATATTTCCCTGAATATCAAATGCTGTAAAAATCGCGCGTTCTGTCGATGTGCCGCCAATAACAATCCCAGATTTGTCGCGTGTCGCAGGACTGTTCGCCAAGACCCCGAAACGAATAACATTATGCAATATGGTTGCGCCAGAAAAACCAATGTTGTGGCCAGCGCCGTCATAATTTGATTCTGCAATCAGATTGCCAAATGTTAATGTGCCTGTTTTGTCTGTGCACAGTAATTGTATGTTTCCGGCTTCGGGAATTTTGTTTGGGTTTTTTGCTAATATGTTATTTTTTATCATTGTGTGAACGTTTTGGCTGGTGATAAGTTCGATGATAAATGGCAGGCCTTCGGGAACAGCCGCGACGAATATTGTCAATGAAACTATCAGTGCATCCAGCGTAATATATAATAATTTAGTGCTGTTTGTTATGTCGCCAGCTGATAAATGTACAATAACCATAATAATACATATAATGGCAGCGCATATAAAACCAAAGCGACTTATTTGTACGGCCAGATTGTCCAGTTGAATTTGTAATGTTGTTTTTAATTCGGTTATGTTTGTCAGACTGGACATTATTTTCGCATTTTCGGTTGACAATCCAACCCTTGTGACGCGCATATTTGCGGTGCCACTTTGTACCAGTGTTCCAGAAAAGACACTGTTTTTATCAGTATAATTATCGGCGCTGATGGATTTGTTTGGGTGATATTTGTATCCACGAACAGGTGATTTTTCACATTCTTCTGATTCACCGTTTAATATAGAATTATCAACAGAAATTTTGCCAGATATAATATATCCATCGGCAGGTATTGTTTCGCCAGCAGATAAAATAACTGTATCGCCAACGACTATTTCCGATGCGTTTAATCGTACTGTGCGGCCGTCGCGAAGTACATTCGAATAAATAACAGATGTTTGACGACGTAATTCAAGTGTGTTGCGCTGACTGCGTGTTCGTGTGATGACACCGATTACAGAAACGATAAGCAAAACCGAACCAACCCCAACAGGTTCATATATGTCGCCGTATCCGAAAACTGTCAAAACAGTAAATGCAGATAACATTGCCAATAAAATCAAATTTAATTTATCACGAAAAACATCGCCCAAAAATGATAGCCATGTACGTGGGCTGGGCATTGGAATAACGTTTGCGCCATATTTTTTGCGCGATAACAGTACTTGTGATTTATTTAAGCCTTGCATATTTTTCTAAATGTTTTGTTTTAGTTATATACCGGATTTTTTGAATCGTTCAGGTATTTTTACAACAATTTTTAATCCCAGCATATTTGGTTTGTTCCACGCGTATGGTGCGCGAATATATGTTTGAATACGGCGTGCAATGCGCATCCAACGTTCGTTACGTGCGGTACGCTTTGTCACTTCGTTTATTGTGCCGTTGCCACGACGACGCAAGTGGTTCAGCCAATCAGCACCACGTGCAGCAGCCTTTTGTTCAAGCATTTTCATATCAATTGCACCAAAATGCAACAGGTATAAATTTTTATCGATATGAAAATTTTTGTTTTTTATTCTGTGAAAGCCTGACCCCCAACAAACTGATTTGTTTATAACAACAGGCTTGGTATATCTTGTGGAAAGAAGTGCATATTCACGTTGTGATAAAAATGATTTTTTTATATCCAGCGTATCTTCGTGGTTCATATTTTGGCCAACGTCCAGCCCCAGTCCAGAAATTGTGGTTCTGATTTTTTTGCGCGATAAATAATCATACAGAGAAATGTTCAGGGCAGGGTCAACAATTAAAAATTCGTCGCAGTCACAGCCGATTACAATATCGTATGTTTTTAACAACTTGTTCGCCAAGTCCGACATCAGACCAATTCTGTATTTGTCGCCTTGGGCGCGCGACATATCACGATGTGGAAACTTTTTTACGGTGACTTGGTCTGCGTTTTTCGGAATACTTTGGTCAGTGCCGTCAAGGTATATGTACAGATTTTCTTTGCCAAATTCGCGACCGTAATATTCAATCCAGCGTGATAAAAAGAATTCATCATTTCTGGCCATTGTTATAACTGCAATGCGTTTTTGTTTTTTTTGGTTCATTTTTCCTCGCTAATTAATTTGTGTAGTGCGTACTTGATATTTCTGAACAAGATTTTTATTGGGTTGTATGTCAGTAATTTTTTTACATATTTATCGCCATATTGTGTGCGTGCAGCGGATAATATTGATTGTGATGCGTTCTTGTCGATGTGTCGCAATACGTATAATATCTGATTCCCCAGTGCGCCATTATGACGCGTAAATGCCAGTTTCTTTATAAATGGCATTCCAGATTTGTACAGTTGTTTTATTTTGTTATATATGCCGCGACCGTATACGCTGTATAAACAATCCCATGTTAATTCATTTTCGGTTATTTTTTTTGACAGGCCTTGTTCATATTGTCGTGTGATTGCGCCTTTGGATGATTGTTTGGTAATGTTGTGCATAAATTCATCGAACCAACTTGTTAAAAATACAGATGGTTTAAGTCCAATAAACCAAGACTGAATATGCGGATGTTCGTAATGTGGGTTCTTTACAATTCCAAATCCATCATGCCCCATATTTTCCATCGCATTAAAATATCTGGTCAAATCGTATAATGGACCATATACAGAATCGTTTACCAGATATATAAAGTCGTAATCTGATATTTTTAGATTTTCAGTCGCCCATAAATATGCACGTTTATATGACCCAAAATCATATTCGCCATGGCGTTTGCCTGATGCGTGTAAAACGTATTTTTTTAATTTGCTTAGTTCCGATGCATCACAGTCTGAATCCATAAATATAACAATGTCGCCGAATTTAGATAAACTGTGTGTATAATGAATCAAAGCATCATCAATGCAGCCAGATTTATCATAGCCAGCAAATAAAAATAATCGTTTTGTCATTTTTTTCTTTTCAGTTGTTTTATATATTTATCCATAATGTTATCAGAAATTTCATTTTTATCAAAGGACTGAAAATTAGTTTCAATATCCTTGCCAAAAGTTTTCAACAGTGCGCCTGTGGCAGCGCTGCCTTTGCAGCAACGTGCATAGTATTCTTCATAACTTTTGGTTTGGTAATGATTACAACGAATTTTATTTATTGTTGTTGGATTATTTTCTTGGTTAACTGCGCCAATATGTTTTCCGTTTTCGTCGATTGTTGGACCCGCCACAAAATTATAATGTGGATTGCCAAGGTAAACAATCAGGCGCGGATTAATAATAGATTTTACACCATAACGTTTTTTACCGCGTTTCGTATAGTTTTCAATTACAAGACCGCAGGGCTTTTTCTTGTGACCGTTACTGCCATAGTTTACCCAGCTGATAATTAATTGACTGAAACGGGGCAGGGTATTTAAGAAATCTGGTAAGGTTTTATGTTTTACGGGAACCAAAAATTCATCCAAGTCAATCAGGGCCATATATCGTGTTTTGTCACAGTGCTTTTTTACGGCGTCATGATATGCAGGCTTTTGCATGGCGCGGCCAGGATAATATGTGTAATCAACAATTCCGGATTCAATATATGGTTTTAAAATTTTAAAAGTATCATCAGTTGATTCGTTGTCGTAAAGAAAGAATTTTGTGACGCCAACCAGAATATGAAAATCCAACCATTCTTTTAAATAAGGACCTTCGTTTTTCATAATTGCAACAACGGATAATTCGTGTTCAAATTTTGTTTTTTTATCGCGTTTAAGTTGTGCGAAATATTTACGTACACCCATCGTTAAAATGCTGCGCCAAGAACGACGTAATGGACGGTGAAAAACAAGTGTTGTTAAAAGGGTGGGCCAAAAATGTTTCTTGGTATCTGTTAAATGATGCGGCATATTTTTCACCTTTGCTGAATTTCTTCCTATGTTTTATATGTTTGCACATATTTTATAAAAAAGCCATTTTATTTTATGTGTAAAAAAAATGCCCGTTCGGGCATTTTTTATTCTTCGATATGTTTTTTTAATTTTTTTCGGGTATTGCTGTCCAATTCCTTCTTGCGCAGACGGATTGTTGCAGGTGTCACTTCGACCAATTCGTCGTCCAAGATGTATGACAGCGCTTCTTCCAGTGATATGCGGCGCGGCGGTGCCAAGAATAATTTTTCGTCTGCGGTCACTGAACGCATATTGGTTAGTTCTTTGCCCTTGATAGGGTTGACTTCTAAATCATTTTCTTTGCTGTGTTCGCCGATAATCATACCAGAATAAACTTCTGTTTGTGGGTCAATGAATAAAGTACCACGTGGTTGCAAGTTAAACAATGCGTATGTTGCAGCACTGCCTTTTTCCATAGAAACCAACACGCCGGGGCGATATTGTTGAATTGCACCGCGATAAACATCGTACTTGTCAAATACGCGATTCATAATACCTGTGCCGCGCGTATCTGTACGAAATTCGGATAAATAACCAATCAAACCACGTGAAGGTGCGGAAAATACAATTCGTGTTTTACCGCCGCCGCTTGCTTTCATTTCTGTGATTGTGGCTTTGCGTTTTGTCATTTTTTCAATAACAACGCCGCTGAATTCGTCGTCTACATCGATTACGACATCTTCGATTGGTTCCAGTTTTTCGCCGTTTTCGTTTGTTTGCATTACAACACGTGGACGCGATACAGACAATTCAAAGCCTTCGCGACGCATTGTTTCAATCAGAATACCCAATTGTAATTCGCCGCGACCAGAAACTTCGAATGCTTCGTTGTTTTCACTTTGTTCAACTTTTAATGCGATGTTTGTTTCTGCTTCTTTGAACAAGCGTTCGCCAATCATACGAGATGTTAATTTCTTGCCGGATTTCCCAGCCAATGGTGATGTATTAACAAAGAATGTCATTGTCAGGGTTGGTGGGTCAATTGGCATCGCAGGAATTGGTTCGGAAACAGATAAGTCACATAATGTGTCTGCCACAGTTGCTTTGGAAAAACCGGCAACCACGACAATGTCACCAGCAGATGCGGTTTCCCTTGATATTTTTTCAACGCCGCGATGTTCGATGATTTTTGTGATTTTGGCGTTTTCAATAAATTCGCCATTACGGTTTATCGCTTTGACCGATTGGCCGACGCGAACTGTTCCTGATTCAATTTTGCCAGTTAAAATTCGACCAACATATGGGTCGGCTTCTAGTGTGGTTGCCAGCATTGTAAATGGTGCGTCCAGTTGACAACGAGTGCCGTTGCAATCGGGGGCAGGTACATGGTCGACAATTAATTGAAACAATGGAGTTAAATCTTTTCTTTCGTCATTTAAATTACGTACAGCCCAGCCATCACGTCCAACAGAATATAAATATGGGAAATCCAGTTGTGAATCCGTTGCGCCCAGTTTATCAAATAAATCAAATGTTTCTGTTAATACTTCGTCTGGTCGTGCGTCAGAACGGTCGACTTTGTTAATGCAAACAATTGGACGCAGCCCCAGTTTTAATGCTTTGGATAATACGAATTTTGTTTGGGGCAGTGGACCTTCGGAACTGTCCACCAACAGTACAACACCGTCAACCATTGATAAAATACGTTCGACTTCGCCACCAAAGTCTGCGTGTCCAGGTGTGTCGACAATATTAATTTTGTATTCGCCCCATTGGACAGATGTAGGCTTTGCAGAAATTGTAATGCCGCGTTCGCGTTCAATGTCACCACTGTCCATAACGCGTTCTTCAATTTTTTCGTTTTCGCGGAACGTGCCAGCTTGTTTTAACATATTGTCGACCAAAGTTGTTTTGCCATGGTCTACGTGTGCAATAATTGCAATATTGCGTATTTTCATAATTTTTGCCCCATATTTTTTTTTGTTTGTCTGTATAGGGTATAACTAAAAAATACTTTTTTCAAGAATTATTAAGTAAAAATATTGACATTTGTTATAGTTTGTCTATTATAGTGTTGCTGTGTTTAAAAAAAGGATTATGCAAAATGGCGGCTAAAATGTATACGGATGCAAAAATGTATTCGATTATAAGTACGGCTTTTGGTGATTTGAAAAGCTTGGCGCGTAAAGAATTAGAAAAAAAATGGAAGAAAATGGCGTCTTCGGAACGTTGTGCTGCTGGTCGTGCTTTGGTATATATAAATGATGTTGAAAAAAATCCTGCAAAACATTTTTCGCGCGATTGTACAGAACAGGCTTGGCATAACCGGGCATTAGAATACGCGAAAAAAAATAATTTGAAGCAGACATGGCAGGCTTTGTATATTGTTGAAACGCCTGCGATGATTGCGTATTATAGAATGAAAAATGCGTTTACAAAACCAGAAACACGTCTTTCTTGTCTTCGTTTGTGTGAAGCAATCAAAGATTGGGAATATAACCGCACTGCAAAAAGATGTGCTTATGAACAGGATGTAGATAAAATTTTGAATCTGTCGCAACAAATTTCGTCTGCGCGTAAGCTTAATGAAATATGTCCAATAAAACGTAAAGTTTTGGATTTTGTAAAATTATTACATCGATAAAAAAAACTCCCGAACGGGAGTTTTTTTATGTTTACAGTAATATTTACCACTACCCCGTCCGCATTCGCGTCCACCCCTTCGCTTAGCGAAGGGGATTGTGTTTTCCGCCGATTTGCGTGCGCCCACCCATAAGTGGTTGCAATTTTTTCGGAATATTTACAGAACCGTCAGGGTTTTGATGATTTTCAATTACCGGTACAATCGCACGTGGCAGAGCAATACCAGTATTATTTAATGTGGTACAAAATTGCATTGTCCCATCGTTTGCACGATACCTGGTGTTTGTGCGGCGTGCTTGGAATTGCCCAATCGAAGAACAAGAGCCTAATTCACGATATACGCCTTCGCTGGGGAACCACGCTTCGACATCATGCATTTTAACTTTGTTAAATCCCATATCGCCAGTACATGCGGCAATAACACGATATGGCAATTCTAAATCTTCCATTATTTCGCACAAGTTATTTAATAAATATTCGTGCATTTCGTCGGATTGTTCAAGGGTACAATATACATATTGTTCGACTTTGTTAAATTGATGTATACGAACAATTCCGCGAGTGTCACGACCAGCGGCGCCGGCTTCTTTGCGGAAGCAATGTGAAAAACCAACGTATTTTATTGGTAAGTCTTTTTCGTTTAATACTTCGTCGGCGTGCAGCGAATTTAAAATGATTTCGGATGTGCCGCCCAAGCATCTGTCTGTGTCGGTCAGCATAAACACGTCGTTGTTCATAACAGATAAATCTGTGCCCATAAAATGGCCTGCGTTGAATATTGTTTGTGGTTTTGTTATCGCAGGGCAATTTACAAATGTAAAGCCTTTGGCAATTAATTTTTGAATGACATATGTTTGTATCGCCAATTCTAATTCAGCGGCTTCGCCAAACAATGCGTATGTGCGTGTGCCGCAAATAGATGCGATTTTTTCAGGTCTGTACCAATCGTTCATTTCCAATAATTCCCATTGGGGACGTGGGGTAAAATCAAATTTGCGTGGTGTGCCGATGCGACGTATTTCAACGTTTTCAGAATCGTCGCGACCAATCGGGGCATCTGCCGATGGAATTTGTGGAACGCAATGCAACAGTTCTTTTAATTGGTTTTCTTTGTCGTTCAATTCGGCCAAATCGTTTGCGATTTCTGTTGCAATTTCTTTGGATTTCGCAATCAGCGGTGCTTTATCTGTGGCGGTTGGTATTTCGCGTGTGATTTTATTCTTTTCAGCGGTTTTGCTTTGAGTAATAGTTTTTAATTCACGAACGCGTTTGTCCAGTTCAAGAATTTGGTCTGTGTAATCAGTATAACCCTTTAATTCACAGGCTTTTTTTACTGTATCAGGATTTTCACGAATAAACTTTATATCCAACATTTTTATTTCCTTAGGTTTAATAATTATGGATTGTATTTTATAACGATAAGTTTTTCTTGTAAAGAAGATGTGCGATAAATTATTCCCCAAAAGGGGATGATGATACAGAACTGAAAAATACGAATTTAAGTGTCATAATGCTTTAATTATAATTTATTTTTTTTCTGTAATCAATATTTAATGTTTTTTTATTTTGGTTGTAAGACTGTATTTTATTTGTTATATTAACCCCAGAAAAAAAAGGAAGAAAGTACTATGTATGATATTATTATTTTGGGTTCGGGTCCTGCGGGATTAACGGCGGCATTGTATGCAGCGCGCGCGAATAAAAAAACACTTGTTTTGGGTGGTGACAGATTGGGCGGTCAAATGGCCGGGATTGCGACACTGGAAAATTACCCCGGTTGGCAGGGCAGTGGCAGCGAATTGGCAGAATTTATGAAAAATCAAGCAGAAACCTTTGGCGCGACTGTAAAATTTGTCGGTGCAAAAAGTGTTGAACGTAATTCAGAAAATCAATTTGTTGTGTTCGCAACAGATGAAAAAGAATATGTCGGTAAAGCAGTTGTTGTTGCAACAGGTGCCAGCCCCAGAAAACTTGAAATAGAAGGCGCGCGTGAATTAATGGGACGCGGTGTTTCTTATTGTGCGACATGTGATGGATTCTTTTACAGTGGAAAAACTGTTATTGTTTTAGGGGGTGGGAACAGCGCACTGAATGATGCGTTGTATTTAGCGGACTTGGCAAAAACTGTAAAAATCGTATATCGAAAATCCGAATTTTTCAGGGCCGAAGCAGTGTTGCGCGAACGTGTTGCTGCACGCGAAAATATCGAATGTTTGTTTAATACAGACTTGAAAAAGATACAAGAAAAAACCGATTCACAAGATGGTGAATTAATTGTGACGACAACTGATGATGAACAGATGGTTGTTGATGGTGTATTTGTCGCAATTGGACACGAAGCTAATACCGATTATTTGTCAGAAGATATTAAACGTGACGCGATGGGCCGCTTGGCGCCAAGTGCGTTGCCAGATGGTATGTTTGTTGCCGGTGATGTTCATTCTGATATAAAAATGCAAATAGCTACAGCTGTTGGTACCGGTTGCAGTGCAGGTATGGACGCAATCGCATATTTGAACAAACTGCAATAAAGGGCAGGGGGAATATGGTAAAACGAATACTGGGAATCGACCCAGGGCTTTTACACACAGGTTGGGCGGTTATAGATTCGCATGGTGCGTCGCGGCACTATGTCGCCAGCGGTGTAATTCTGCCCCCAAAAAATGAAACAATGGCAAATCGCTTGGCGTGTATTTTTCGTGGGATTGGTGATGTTTGTGAAAATTTTTCTCCGGATGAAGTCGGAATAGAAATTATTTTTGTTAATACAAATGCCAAGACTTCGTTGCTTTTGGGTCAGGCGCGTGCTGCGGCAATTGTCGCAGCTGCGATTCGTGATATACCTGTGTTTGAATATGAACCAAATAAAATAAAGAAAGCACTGACTTGCGCAGGACATGCAGATAAAGAACAGGTTTATAAAATGGTAAAAATGTTTTTGCCATTGGCAAACCCCAAGACAGCCGATGAAAGCGATGCGATTGCAATTGCGCTGGCACATTCTAATTCAATGCAGATAAGGGCGTTTTAAAAAAAATCCCCAATTGGGGAATTTTTTATTTTGATTTATTTTTTTGCTTTATTTCTGTTGCGGATAATATATGTTTGTACCATCCTAAAAATGGAACGCGTATCCCCCATGTTTTTATTTTATATTTTTTACCTTTTTTTAATTTTCCTTGTAATTCGTCAGATGTCCATTTCCAAAACCATAAATTGTTGGTGTTTTTTAATGCCTGACCGTTTTTTGTGTAAACCATATAGTGTGATGTTGTTGAATTGTATTTGTCACTGGAAACGTTGTTCATGACAATACCTTTGTCTGAAACGGTAATTGTTTCGTTGGATAATGTGGCACGACAGTAAATAAAATGTAAAAGCAGAAAAAACGCAATTATGCCAATTATAATAAGATACTCTGTTAATTTTTCTGTCATATTTCCCCCTTTTTATTTTCTGAAGCTTATTTTGCTGACAGCGTCATATCCAAAATATTTGTTGATTCGTTTGATAATTTCATCTGATTGATATGATAATTGCAATGCGTATGCAGGTGCAGCAGGGCGGATTACTACATTAAAAGTATTGTCACGATTTTTCTTTATCGCAGCCAGTTTTGCAATGTCTGCAATGTCGTGACCCATTATTTCGTCCCACCGATTTGCCAAGTCTGAATCAGATGCGCGTATGCCAAAAATCTTTATCAATCCGCCCAATGCCCCGGCAATGGTTTGTGGGCAAGATTTTCGTTCTTGTAATTTTTTATCGTGGTTTGACATATGTGTATTCTTTTGGCATCAAAATAAACATTTGACCTTGGGCGTGTTGGCCTTGGGCGAATTTGTATGCTTCGTCGCCTTTGCCAAAGAAGATGTCCGCACGAATCCAGCCACGAATTGCGCTGCCCGTATCTTGGGCAATCATCAAGCGACGAAATGCGCGACCGTCTGACAAATTGGTGCTGATGTATACAGGCATACCCAATGTATACAAGTCATCATCCATTGCAATACTGCGAATTTTAGATAATGGTGTACCAAGTTTTCCAATCACATCTGGTGGTGTTGATTCATAAAAATATACATATCGTGGGTTTTTATAAATTACATCACGCGCCAATGATGGATTGGATTTCAAATGTTGCCATACCGCTTCGGAAGAATATCCGCCAGCAGGACGAATGCCACGATTGCGCAGTTCTTCACCAATTGATTTAAATGGCATATCGTTTACAGCGGCGAAATTTAATTTTACGTCTGTGCCATCTTCCAGTCTTAAATTACCGCTGCCTTGGATTTGTAAGTTTTGAACATCTACGATGTTTGCCCAGTACAATACACGACCGATTTTCTTTTCGACAATGTCTTTTTTTGATACGCCTTTGTAATTGCGTCCATCTGTTGGAACGCCCATCAAAGGTTCGTTGCATTGTGCGGTTTTTGTGCGACAAGCAGGAATGATTGGTGAATAATATCCTGTGTATGTGCCGCGGTCTGTGCCGTTTTCGTTAAAAATCTGATATGGTTGAAAATGTGATTCAAACCATGCGCGAACAGTTGCGTTGTCAGCAGATGCAGATGGTAACATTCGGCATTTTTCAGCAAATAATTCGCGGTCTGGAATTACACGACCTGTAAATTGAATTTTTGCTTTGCAAGAATTACGAAAAGCTTGCAATGCATATCGCACATCGTCATCGCGCCATCCGGGTAATTCACTGTAAGATACGCGCTTGAAATTGGATGGTAATACAGAATTGTCACCAGAAATCGTTGGGGTTGACAAGTCGCACGATGCCAAAGATAAAGAAAATATTATGCCGATAAACCCACGAAAAATAAATTTTTTGTTTAAAAAATACATTTTTTTAATCCCTCTACTTGTAAAAATATTTTATAGTATTATATTATCATAAAACTGGGGCGCAAGTCCAGATGATAAGGTGATATATAACCATAATTATAAGGAGAAATTATAATGGCAAAATTTAATATTATTTCACAGTTTTTAAAAGACATTTCTTTTGAAAGTCCAAATGTTCCAGAATTGTTCTTTAAAAAAGATGCAGGTCAGGCAAAATTGGAAATCAATATTGATATTCAAATCAAGGGCGCAGAAAACAACTTATTTATGGTTGATTTGGTTACAAAAGTTCATTCGAAATTAGAACAAGATGATAAATCAATCTTTTTGATTGAATCGACATATTCTGGCCTTGTTCAAATGGAAGAAGAAAAAGACGAAGAAGCCAAAAAACGCACATTGTTGATTGATGTTCCAACATTATTGTTCCCAGCGGTTCGTGCGCTTATCACACGTTTGACATCTGACTCAGGTTTCCCAACATTCACGATGCAAGTGGTGGACTTTGCGCAGTTGTATGCACAAAAAAACCAAAAATAAATTATAATAACTTATCTAAAAACAAAAACGATGGCTCATGTAGCGTTTGTACACTACG
>JAZNGD010000030.1:0-5022 GCA_045576255.1 Candidatus Enterousia sp. | reverse complement strand
AGAACGACATGGCTACGATCCGACTTACCCTTTTGCGAATTTACGTACACGTTATCAAACAAAGACGCATTTTTGAAAGGACGCGCAAATTCCAAAACAATTGGATATTCTTCGCCATTTTCTTTGTATTTGTAATCGTCGTTTCCAAACAATGCTGTACGTAAAGTTGTACCTGCGTATGCATTTTGAACCCCCCAGAAATTCATACTTTCTTCATTTGGAATAAATTGAGTTTCCATCGCAGGCATTTGCTGCGCACGAACAGCAGACTGAATTTCTGGTATTTTATTTACAATTTCAATAATCTGATTTGCGTAATTTTCACGCACAGCATCGTCTTCGCCATACACGTTCAAAACTAAATCAGAAGACGTTCCTGCTGAATGCGCTTCACCTGCACGAATTTGAATTTCTGCGTCTGCAATATCAGCAACACGGGGCAAAATCTTTTGCGCCAATATTTTGTCTGACACACTTCTTTCGGATACATCGACCAATTCAACGGTCACAGAAATATTTTGTAAACCACGTTCACCAATTTTTATTGTTGTAGATTTTACTTCTGGGAATTCCGCCAACTTTTCTTCAATTTGTTTGGCGATTGATTCTGACTTTTCAAAAGTAGACCCCATCGGCGCGCGCGCAGTTATTGTGATTTCGTTCGCATCTGTCGATGGCGAAAATTCATTTCCAACAAACTTCATTAAATTGGTCGACGCCAAGAACAATATAATCGCACCAAAAACAACACGCCAAGGATGCGCAAACTGATATTTAAACCAGCGGTATAACCAACTGTGTTCCAATGTTGCACGATTGGCTTTGACTGTTTGTTTTTGTTCTTTTTTATCTGCGTTTGTCAATCGTAAAAACTTGGCAATCATCATTGGGGTTAACGTAAACGAAAACATCAATGACAACAACGTCAAGTACACAACGGTCATACCAAACTGAACCATAAACTGGCCAACGATTCCGCCCATAAACGCCAATGGCAAGAACACTACAACATTTGTTCCAACGCCTGCTAAAACAGAAACAGCTACTTTTTTTGTTCCATCAATCGCAGCATCTTCTGGTTTTTTGCCTGCGTGCATTTCTTGCAATGCGGATTCAATCAAAATAATCGCATTCGACACCAATGTACCCAACGCAGACGAATATGCCAACAATGTCAATGCATTAATCGTGAAATGATTCGCATCCATAAAGAAGAAACCAGCAATCAATGATGCAGGAATAACAACACCTGCGATAATGGTCGAACGCCAATTACGTGTAAAGATTAACAATACCAAAACTGTTAACAAAACCCCCAGTATAATACTGTTAATCGTGCTGTTTGTTTCGTCAGATACAGCAATCGAAGAATCTGATGCTATTAACATTGTTGCATCAGGAAAACGTGTTTTTAAGTCTGCCAATAATGTCGGCATTTTTTCACGCAATGTGTTTGAAATGTTTATCGCATTGCCATCAGAAGATTTTACAACAGATGCAACCACAACAGATTCACCATTGTATCGCGCGCCATTTTCAATGTCGCGCACAGCGTCTGTAATTTCTGCTATATCCGACAAAATAAAATTATTTCCTTCAACGGTTGTCAAACGCAAATTCGCAATTTCATCAATCGATGCAAATTCACCAATAAAACGGACATTTGAAGAATCGCGACTGGTTTCTATTTTTCCACCAGGGACATTCAAATTATGCGCACCCAATGCAGACACTACATCCATAACCGTCACACCGTTCGCAGCCATCGAATCTGGATTCATCTGAACCCGAATTGCACGTTGCAGACCACCAAAAACAGAAACACTGGCAACACCCGGAATCGCTGTGATTTTATTAGATAAAATATTATCAACATATTCTTCTAAATCACGTGCATCTGCGCCTTGTAATACGATATCAACAACAGATTGTTGCAATGGGTTTAACTTTTCAACAACAGGCTGATTCATATCTTCGGGAAATTCAGAAATCAATGCGTCCAGTTTTGTTTTTATTTCTGTTGCTTTGTCATTAACATTTACCCCCAAATTGAATTCCGCCATAACATAGCCACTGTTTTCGTACCCATACGATGTAATTGTTTTCAATTCGGACACTTCGGACATAGCGTCTTCTGCACGTTTAAGAATTTGCGATTCAATTTCTTCGGGTGATGCACCGGGATAGACAAAAGTTGCTGTCACCATCGGAAAATCTAATGCAGGTGTACGTTCAATATTCATATTTGGAAAAGACACAAAGCCTAACACAACCCACAACAAAACAAACATCAATGTTGTAATCGGTCTGCTAACAAAAAACTTTAACATATCAGCGTCCTTTTTTTTCAATTATTTTTTGTTGTATTTAACTTTATCGCCAGCATTAACCTTGGACAAGATGACAATATCACCATCTTGTAAACCGTCTGTAATGTAAGCATTTTCTGAATCTTGACGTGAAACAATCACTTTGCGAACAGTTGCAACACCATCTTGGCTGACCAAGACTGTATTATCAGAAATTGCGTACAGTGGAACAAAAAATCCGCGCGCAACAAATTCTGCGTAATGCAACCCATCAGGAACACCGTTTGTACGAACAACATACATACCAGTGTCTAAATCGATTTTTTTCGACACAGACTTAATCGTACCATCGCCAATCTTCCAACCAGTATGCAGTTTTGATACGCGGTCACCAGATACATACGCGCGATTATTTTTTACAACCAAAGGTTCATACAAAACCCCATCTTGTTCAGACACAACCAACGCTTCGATTGGCGCACCAGATTCTGCCATAACACGCGACGCATTAAATACATATCGTGCATTTTCTGATGCAACAGCCGCAAATCTGAACACAACCCAGAATACAAGCAGCCCAATCAACACTAAAAAAAACAAGTGCTTTATTCTTTTTGATTTAATAGTTTTTTGTATTTTATCCATTTTTATTCACCTAACTTTTTTATCGATTCTGCTGACATTAAAATTTTATATTTCGTGTTCAGCAATGCAACATCCAATTGATACAGACCAGCAGAAACGTCCGCTAATTCAACCGCAGATGTTTGACCAGACGCAAAACGATTTTGAGATAAAGTATATGTTTTCGCAGCTAAATCGCGCGCATTTTTTAACGTAGACAAATTATCACGCAAACGATTATATTGGCGCACTGCATTATCGTATTGTTCTGTTGTGATTTTCTTGGCCAAATCCAAATCTTCTTGGGCAGCCACAGCATTCATCGCTTCAACAGTTGCATTCGCACGATTTACCCCACCAGAAAAAATAGGAACCTGTAATGCCAATCCCCAATATGCAGATTGACTGCCTTTTTTATCAAACAAATGCCCGACATCACCTGCCAAAGACGAATAAGTATATGATGCGGTTGCCGCCAATGTCGGATACGCACCTGCACGTTTGGAACGCGCGGCACGTTCGTACATCTTTACCTGCTCGTCTAAAATTTCCCATTGCAGAGTTGTCTTTAATTCGCCCGCAGACAATTCGGCAAACGTTTTTGGAAATTCGTCCGTCAAAACCAGCGGTTCATTAACATCAATACCTGCCATAATTTTTAACATTCTGTGCGCAGTATCGCGATTAAATTTTGCATCTGAAACATTTATTTCTTTTGCTGCTATATCAGATTCTATCTTTAATAAGTTGCTGCGATTTGCACGCCCTGCTGACGTCAGCTTCTTTTTTGCGGCACGCGCATTTGCTAAATCTTGTTCTGATAACCTTACAATTTCGTCGGTCATTTTTGCAGTCCAATACAAATCAGCCGCCGCATATCGAACTTCACGCAAAGTTAATTCTCGGGATTTTTCAGACATTTTAATTGCCGACTTTACCGACTTTACCGCGTTGCCAATTTTACCAAAAGTATATATCGGTTGAGTTAAAGACAAACCTGCTTGAAAAATATTGTCCGGCATTTCAATCGAGATAGATTGGTCTTTCAACGTTTCAGAAATCAGTCCACCCAACGCAGGCGGCAAATCAATTTTGTTTGATTCAGACGGATTTTCAACGTTTATTAAATTCATATAAGACGCAGAACCTTCCAATTTAAACCAACGATTGGAATTAGCCGCATCTAATGATGCTTCGGCTTTTTTTACGTTTGCGTCCGCTTTCTTCAAGTCGTTTGATGCAGCAACAACCATATCAACCGCCTTTGAAAGCGACAAATCTAATGCAACCGATGGCGACACAATAACCGTCGCAAAAACGGTCGCCAAAACAGACAGCGACTTATAATTGAACATTATTCAACTCCACATTTCTTAGGACTTCGCGCATCGTACGCAAAGCATCTGTTAAACGCGCTTCATCTTCTGACGAAACACTGGCAAACATTTTTTCAACCCCCAAACGAAACAAATCCATTGCACGCTTGGCCAATTCTGCCCCATTCGGCGAAACACAATACCAAGTATTACGACGATCATCATTATCGGTCGCGCGCACAACCAACCCATCGCGTTCAAGCTTGCGAAAAGCGGCACACAAATTTGGCGCAGACACATGTTCGCGACGAGCAATATCTTTTAATTTGGCCCGACCACCTTTGTGCAATCGCACCAAAATAGACATCAATTGACGCGGATAGCCAGTCGACACAACACCATCAAGACGAAGCTTGTCGGCCATTTTGTCCAGTGTCCAAATATTATCTTCCAGTAAAGATACAAATTCCTTGCGCGGCATTCTTATCTCCTATATAATAGGTTTGATCCGTTAATTCGTTAAAAAACTTAATCATTATATATTTTAACAAACTTATTTCAAGAAAAAAATTTACAAATTCAAAAAATAGTGTTGCAAAAGACTAAAAGATTGTTATAATTACTGGCGCAATTGGGGTGTCGTCTAATGGTAGGACAAGAGATTTTGGTTCTCTTTATCATGGTTCGAATCCGTGCGCCCCAACCACACTTCGCCTCTACGAGGCTTCGTGTGGCAGGCCACACAAGGCGAGAAGCATAGGCGAAGTAGTGTC
>JAZNGD010000029.1:0-3770 GCA_045576255.1 Candidatus Enterousia sp. | reverse complement strand
CCTGGCTTTACCAGTAAATACGATGTATATAAACTGGTGTATTTCGAAAGGTTTGATACTGCGAACGAAGCCATAAAACAAGAAAAAAAATTAAAATATTGGCACAGGAAATGGAAAAAAGATTTAATTGAAAAATATAATCCTGATTGGCGCGATTTGTACGATGATTTGAATAATTTGTTATAGGCACAATTACCTGGATCCTGGGGTCAAGCCCCAGGATGACGAAGAAGAAGGGGGCGAAAAAACCAGGATGACGAAGAAGAAGGGCAGGGTTGACGAAGAACAGAATCCCCACAGGGGGGCTTAGATACCGTACGTATATTTTGATAATTGTTGGTCCAGGATCGGGTCTCCAGTGAGTCCACGTGTTGACGTTGAGGGACCGATGTCCTTGCGGCAGACATCATTGGATGGAGAATATCCATCTTTGCATTGGGATGCGATGCATCTGTCACCATCTATTTTAACTTTGACAGAATTTTCTACATCTTTAGTGGAACATTGTATACATTTATTTCCTGTGGTACTTGGTAAATAACCAGTTTTGCATTTGGTTGCGATGCATTGGTCATTTTTTATTCCAACTTTGTCAGAATTTTCTACATCTTTAGTGGAACATTGTATACATTTATTTTCTGAGGTACCTGGTAAATAACCTTTTTTGCATTCGTCGATAGCGCATTCAGAGCATTTTCCGCCTTCGCCAACGCAGCTTCCTGATTTTGCATTTGGATCTTTTGGTTTGCATGAATCACCTGTTTTTTTGTCCGCATCTTTGTTCGCTTGTTTCTCGTCACGGCTTAATTTTATACATTTGCCGCCGTCCCATTTGTGTGTTTTTGATTTCTCTTTACACGTTTCTTCTTCTGTTTTATCGCGGCAGATGCCATCATCATTTTTTACTTGGTCTTTTTTGCATTTAGTTTCTTTGTTGATATTTTTGGTTTTATTCTTTTTAATCAAAGAACTGTTGTCGGTGACGTTAACTGTTGCGTTGTCGCCCGTCACAGTTGTGTCGTGGCTGTCGCTGAAGGACAAGCTGGCACTGACAGACCAACTGTTATCGGTGACGTTGCTGACCGAACTGCTGTTGTAATAACTGTTTTCCATATTGCCATGGGTGACATTACCAAATACCGCTTCGTCGCCAGCGAATTTAATAATTTGTTCCGTAACAGCAGGTTCCGCATATTTATTGCAGAATTGGCCTTTGTGTTTGCTGCCACTTTTGCTGGTGTTGAATCCTGCGCCAACTTCAACCGCGCCAGGACCTACTTCAAAACCAGCGCTGGTGTCAACGCCCCAGCTGCTGCTGCTTTGTTCGTATATTGCTTCGTATCCGGTGCATGCGTACAGGCGTACTGTTATGCGACATGCCTGGGGGCCGGGTTCGTAAAATGCAGTACGTTCTTCGGTCGCAATCATAAATGATTCAGAACCGCCTGCGCAACCGTCGCCTTTGGCGTTACGGGGACCCGTACATATCGGGGTAGTGCGCGATGTGCCATTTTTTAATACTTCCATTTGATCGGCTGTGTTCGTGCCAGACAACTTGACAAACCAATCGTCAGAATCAATTATGCCGTATAATGTTTCTGTTGGTTTTGTGAATTTATCGTTCAATTCAGCCATAGATGCGCACATCAGCATATTTCGATATTCGCGCGCCATAGAATTCGCGTTCGACAGTTCTGATGCATAATCGCGCACATAATTCATACGCGCAATGTTTAACAGTGAATTAAATATGGTGTTTGCCGACATTGCCAATAAATTTGGAAAACGGCCAGTCGTTTTATCTTTCTTGTCGCGACCGCGGACAATTTGCGACATATCGCGACCAGTCAAGCACATATTGATTGTCGGATCCATCGCCAGCATAGATATTTTCAAGTTTACTTCCCGGTTAATGTCAGCAATAACGCCTTTGATGCGTTTCGCGGTTGTGCCACTGCCCGGATTGCCATCATAAGTCACTTGATATGCGTAATTTTCTGGGTCGCTGGCACTAAGGTCGACTTTGTTTACGTCTTTGGGTTGGGCGAATTTAAAACGATTAAAGTCAATTGTGCCACTGATTATATAATTGCCGTCGGGTTGTTGGGCGGTTTGCAAGCTGCCGCGGCCAAGGTCTTGGCCGACGTCCGCAGATATACATGATTTTGTGCTGCCACAAATTTCCATCATTTTGTTTGCGACTGCCTCATTGCACGTTTTAAGCAAGCTGTTGTCAATGTTCAAGAATATGCCACTGGCAACATTATATACGTATTCCAACTTTTCATCAATGCTGCCACCATATTCGCTGGAATCGCATGCGGTTAATTTTTCCATCGGACACATATCTATAATTGTGTCCATATCCAGACCAATACAACCAGTATAATCAGAACCGCATCTGTCGTCAGATGCAAAACATTCTTTTATCTGGTTTGTGCATGCATTAGTGCGCATAGAAGACAGTCTGGCCAAAATAAATTGCCATATGTCGGATTTTTGTGCGGCGGCTTTGCTGTTCGCGTTGATGCCGCATGCGTTTAATGGTATTTTACAAACGTTCAACATCGTTTCAGGACGGCTTAGACACATATCATATGAACCATCTGGATCGTTCGGGTCCATTGTGTCTTTACATCCCTTTTGAAAACAGTTTGATATGTCGGTAATACAGTTTTGGCGCATATTGTTTTCAGCAATTGATTCTGCGGCTTTGATTTCAGATGCGGCTTCGCGTAAGAATGTGTCCCATACAGATGCTGCAACGTCAACACACTGTTTTGTCACGTGTTCGCATATCGGTTTTTTCGCAATTAATGTGTCGTATGTTGATGCGTAAATGTCAACATTGTGCGCGGTTCCTTGGATTGTGTATGTTTTGGTGGTGTTTGCGGAACTTTTTCGAGTGTTTGTGTTGTCGTTGGCCGCCATTAATGTGCAACCGGCAAAATCTTCGCCACAGCCGGCGGTTGTTTGCATACATTCTTTGAATGCGCTTGTGCATTGACCCAAGTCGTATTTGTTTTGTAATTGGTATTGTTCCAGTGCAGCATTGTAAACAGCGCTTTCTGCTGCCTGTTGTTTTTCGTCGGATTCGGTGCGGCGTTTCTTGATAGTGTTTTCGTACGCCATGCAATCAGAACGAATTTGTTGCGCGTATAATGTTTGAAGAATTGTAAAGCTGCTGGCACATTCGGGCATTTGTGCTTTGCACATTGACAAGGCCATATTGTGCAATTCAGTTCCGATTTTGCCAGAAATATCGTTTTCGTCAGGTGTTTTTTCTGGTGCAGGGGCCGCAACATCCCATGCGTCAAAACTTAATTTTCGGTCGCCTGATGATTTTTTTGTGTTGCCGGATGATATTTCTTGCGCCATTTTAATTGCTTGGTCTGCGTTTGCGCCCATTTCAATGCGTTCAACGCCAGCCGTTGCAAGTTTATATGATTGTGCATCGCGCGCTTCGATTTCTGCCAAGGCTGCGTTTAATTCAATGCTTTTTTCGCTGCAAGTACATCTGCCACCGTTGGCGTTTTCCAGCATACAGAACGCGTCCATACATCCGTTAAATTTTTCTTGGCATGCGCTGTCAACGACGGTGTTCTTGGTTGCTGTAGAAATTTGTGTGCCAGAACTGACTGCCTTTTGCATTGTTCCAGCGCGCGCAGATACAACGGGTGCAGATGTTCCGCCCGTTTTTCCAGCGGCAGGTTTCGCAGCGCGTGCCCCTGTTGTGCGGCCACCAGTCTTGGGCGCGGCGCCACCTGTTG
>JAZNGD010000028.1:0-8485 GCA_045576255.1 Candidatus Enterousia sp. | reverse complement strand
AATGGATCTTGCATTTCCATCTGGAATTTTTCGCCTTCTATTTGACCGGCAACATCCAACAAGAACTTTACATTAAACACAACTGTAAAAGACGAATCGCCATTGTATTCAATATCTAATTCTTGGGTTGCAGTCCCAGCATCAGGACTGGATGCATTGATAACCAATTTATTCATACTGAAAGTCAACTGAACAGACTTGGTTTTATCGACACTGGCAACAGAAACCAAATCAACTGCATTAATAAACTGTTTTCTGTCCAAGATTGCAATCTTATCGTTGCCCTTTGGAATTACCACGCGATAATTTGGATATTGTGCATCAACCAATTTACTTGTCAAAATCGCCCCACCAACTGTAAAGCGCGCCTTGGTATCAGATAATTCAACCAACACGTCGTCAACATTTGCGTCTTCCAATAATTTTGACAATTCACCGATAACACGTCTTGGCAAAATAACCGATGGCATTTCCGCGCTGCCTGCTGGTGCAGGCATTGCACACAGCGCCATACGCTGTGCATCAGTTGCAACCGCGGTCAATTTTGGTTCACCGCTGTCATCAGCGATATGGAAATAAATACCGCCCAAATGATAACGTACATCGTCTGTTGGGATTGCAAATTTTGTCTGATTAATTAAATGCGCCAAATCACCAGTCGTCATCTGGAACTTGGTAGTTAAATTACTGCCTGCCATTGCAGGGAAATTTTCTGCTGGCAATGTTGGCAAACGAAATACAGCACGACCACTGGACACAACCAATTGATCACCAGACTGTTTGAACGAAATTTCAGCATCATCTGGTAATTTACGAACAATATCGTACAACATCTGAACTGGCACAGTTGTTTTGCCACCCAGTGTTATATCTGCTGCAACATGTTCAACCAATTCTAAATCAACATTTGTCGCAGACAAAATCAAATCATCCGCCACTTCTAATTTAACATTCATCAATATCGGCAGAGTTGCACGCTTTTCGACAATAGACTGCATATGTCCCAGCGCACGTATCAAAACCTGACGAAATACTGAAAATTCCATTATACGCTCCTGTTTCCTTTTATCTAATCTGTGTGGTTTCCTACACTCGTTGCACTAACTTTACCAAAAAACACCGATTCGGTGCAAGACCAAAAGCCCCAAAAAAACAAGAAACATTTTATTGACAAAAAAACACAGAAATCAAGTTTCTGCGGCCAGTAATTTTATTACTGTTTTACTATTTTTGTATCTATCAGTTCTTCAATTGATTTTTTCATCCATTCTGGGTCATCACGATATTCTGGCGCCCCACGATCCATCGCTGTTTCGCAAGGATGACTGTCGGCCAGCCAATTTTCTAATAAATCGCCTGCGACCAGACCGATACCTGCACCTGCAACTAAACTTAATCCGCCGGTAATTGGCGCCAACAACAATCCGATTCCTGTTGCGGACGCGACCTTGCCAGCAACGGCTGCACCACTTATTTTTATATCAGGCTCTGCTAAACTGCCGGTCAAAGATACAGAATTAACCACATTGCCTGTCAAAGACAGTTTTAACCCACGCACAGGCACTGTTGTTAAAAACAACTTCATATCTTCGTCACCAAGATTTAACGCCCCACCCAAGCGAATGTTAATAGCGTTTGTTTCTATTGCAAAACCGTTTTGTGTTTCAAAAACCCCGTCACGCAATTTCGCATTTAATGCGAAACAAGAAATTTTTATCTGATCATTCTTTTTTTCTGAACTGAACAAATCTTCAATACTGTGTCGCAACGAAGTCAAAAAATCTGTTCCGTACATATAAGACACCAATGCAGAATGGGCATAACCTTTATCCACCGAATAAATTTTGACAGGCCCGGTTATCGTCTGCATAATTTCAGAAAGATTTTTTCCACGTGCTTTGACGAACAAATCAATATTTACAGGCAAATCTGAAATAAAATCGTTTTTATTAATTTCATGCAAAATCTCGCCCACATGTACGCCTTGTCCAACAAATGCGTTTTCCGTAACCAAAGTACCATCTGGCAGAACATCTGCATCAATCGCAAAAACAACATCACCTTGGGCGATATTCAAATCGGAATCAACCCTGATACGATTATTCTGCAAATTAAACTTTAAGTCTAAATTTTTAATATTAAAATCACGATACATAACAAGCTGGCCTAATTCGACACGTAAATTTATCGTTTTGTCATACATAAATTCACCAAACAAAGGTATATCTTTAAAAACATTTAATTTACGATTCGGCTTTTGTCTTTTCTTGTTATACACATCTGGGAACAAACGCGCCAAATTCACATAATCAGAAGACACATTTGCATTTATAATTGTCTGTTTTGCTTTTAAATCATAATCACCAGACACAACCAAATTAGTATCATTTCCAAACAACCAAGCCTTTCTGATTTTTATTTTATTTCCATCAAAACCGCCTGCGACATCGACCTTTAAATTTGGCAACGCAAATAAATCGATTCCAAAAAACTTGCCAACAGTTGATACATCTGGCATATTTCCTTTGACGATAAAATCGATTGGCAATTTACTTGTTCCTTCCAGCGCAACATTTGCAATTAAAGCTTCACCTTTTGTTGAAACGGCGACTTGGACAGGATATATTTTTCTGTCTGGGTTATATTGGGAAAAACTTAGAATAAAAGAAGAAATATTTTTATCTAATTTTACCCAACCAGAATATTCATGTTTATCTTTACGTTTTACCAAACGCACATTCAGACCAGCCAAACTGTACTTTTTACCAAAAATATTTGCTGTTAAATTTTTTACTTCTACCCCACCAAAACCAAAGTCTTTAAAAGGATACAAATCTTGTGTTTTTTTTACATTTTCTTGTTCTTTATTTTTTGCGAAATTCGGGACAGAATACTTACCATCTTGATTTTTTTCTATATTTATTTTTGCATCATACACCCTGATATTTTGAATAGTTGGACGATTACGAAACAAAGAAATCAAATTTAATCGAACGTCGATTTTTTCAGCACTGTAAGCAAACCTGTCTTTTGCCCAATCTGCACTTGCAACACGTACTTGATTCAATTCAATACTTGGGCGCAAAGACAACCGCCAAGACACAGAACCATCAACCTGAACAGGCAAGCCTGTCGCATCCTGTAAAACGCCGACAATACTGCCCCGCAACGTATCAAGATTGACTTGGCTTAACGCAACAACAAACGCCACGATTGCCCCGATAATTAACAAGGCAAAAATTCTTACAATCGGGAAAAACAAACTTCTTCTTACTATCATGGCAAATTAAATTCCAAGAACTTCATTACAGGCACCATAAATTCGGGAACAGACGCACGCAAAGTAATCATTTTGCCACTGGTCGGATGCTGGAATGTAATTTTATACGCAAATAAAAACAAATTATTTGTATTCAACATAGATTGCAACGCAACATCAACATTTCGTTTATTGCCATACAAATTATCACCAACAATAGGCGCATTTAAAGTTAACGCACTGTGCAATCTTAATTGATGTGTACGGCCGGTTTTCGGCAAAAAACGCACCCAAGACAAACACGAAGACGCATTTGACAAGACTTCATAATCAGTAATTGCACGTTGTGGTCGCGGTCCTGTTCCGTTATTCAATCTGGCCGAATTTTCGAACACCTGACCTTTTAACACAAAATTATCAATGCATCCTTTTCTAGGATTAACATCGCCATTCAGCAACGCCAGATATTCTTTATAAGCTTTTTTATTTTGAAACGCGTCTGCCAATATCTGTGCAGCACGTTGATTTTTTGCAACAACCAAGACGCCACTTGTTTCTTTGTCTAAACGATGAACCAATGCAATTTTATCATAAGGGAACAATGCCGCAGCCATCTTGTCAACAGATTTACGAATACCCGTACCACCCTGCACTGCCAAGCCAGCCGGTTTATTAAACACAACAATATCATCATCATTGTGAATAATGCATTTTCGCAATTCTTCCAAATCAGCCAAAGAAAAATGTTCGCCGCTTTCTGTTTTTTTTACGCGCGCACTGACATAAGACGCAACTGTCGGCGGAATACGCACAGCATCCCCTGCGGTCAAAATTTCATTTCCGCGCACCCGTTTTGAATTGACGCGTATCTGTCCCCCACGACACAATCTGTAAAATTCTCGCTGTGGCATTGATGGAAATTTACGCAAGAACCAACGCAACAAACGCGTTCCTTCTTCTACCTTGGAAACTTCGATAAAATCAACCATCAGAACTATTCACCAAAAGTTATCTGAACATAATTCTTTCCGTTTTCGCCAGAACAAAATCCTGTTGCGCCACCTTGCTTGCCATCAGACATCTTGTACCCAACAGAATCAGACCAAGCTTTGGTTGTCAAAGCATTGCATTCTGATTTAGTCAAACCATCAATTTTCACCGTAAACTGACGTGGGTTAGACGCATCAACAGACAAAATATAGTTGCCACCATACGGATTTTTATCAGACATATCTATGACAGTAAAGATTGTTTCTGTATTCATATTTGAAAAATCATCATATTCAGCATGAAGATTACGAACCATTGTCACCATTTGAACAACTTCGTCATTAACCGCTGTCAATTTTTGTGTACGCATTGCAGTCGAAATCATACCAATCGCCCCAACTGTTATAACACCCATAATTGCCAACACACCCAACATTTCAATCATTGAACGACCAGATTCTTGATACATTGAAAAACCTCTTATTTGCTATTTATATATTTATATTCTATCATATTTATTATGAATATTCAATTTTCTGATTTAATTGAAAATGCACCTGCGGCACCCGGCGTATACAAGATGTATGACGCAGATGATAATTTACTGTATGTTGGCAAGGCCAAAAACCTGCTTAACCGCCTGCGCCAATACATTGATACATCTAAACTGGAAACGCACAAACAAATAATGCGAACATTGGTACATCGCGTCGATTGGGAAACAGTTCCCACTGAAACAGACGCCCTTTTGCGCGAGCAAGAGCTTATAAAAACCCAACATCCAAAATATAACATTATGCTGACGGATGGAAAAATGTATCCAATGCTGGCATTGACACAGGACCATTTTCCGCGTCTATTAAAATTTCGTGGCAAATTATCACAAAGACGCGATGTATATGGCCCATACCCATCTGTTTCTGCATTAAACGAAACGATTAAAACAATACAAAAAGTATGTCAACTTCGCACTTGCACCGACACACAAATGCGCAACAGAACGCGTCCATGTATATTGCACCAAATCGGCAGATGCAGCGCGCCATGTTGTCACCCAAACGAAAAAAAATACGCAGAAAACGTACGTACAGCGCGAAAAATCTTGACCGGCGACAGTCAACCAGTTATCACAGATTTAACCAATCAAATGAAACTTTTTTCACAACAAAAAGATTATGAAAATGCTGCAATAATTCGTGATAAAATCGCCGCAATAACACACACGTCAAATCGCGGTATACGGCGTATTCCAACGTATACAAGCATTTTAGACTGGAATAAAAACGTATCTGAATTTGAAAAATGGGCCAACATAAAAGTTAATCTTGTTGGTGTTTTTGATAATTCTCATTTATTTGGGCAACAGCCTGTTGGCGCAATGATAACATTCAATCACGACGGATTTGTAAAAACAGGATACAGGCATTTCAAACTGCAAGACAAATCACGTGCAGGAAACGACATTGCGATGATGGGCGAATTTATTGAACGCGCAATATCACATGGACCTAAACTGGACGCAATAATTGTTGATGGCGGAATTGCACAATGGCGCATTGCAAACCGCCTTGCCCAAGGAATTCCTGTAATTGGTGTCACCAAAGGCGAAGTACGCAACGGCGACGAACACTTTATTATGCCCGATGGGTCTGAATGTAACAACCTTGCCAAAGACAGTCCTTTGTTTTTGATGTTAAGAACCGTTCGCGACGAAGCGCACCGATTTGTAATCACTTATCATCGCAACACGCGCGCCAAACAAATGACTGCATCAATTCTTGATGAAATTGACGGAATTGGTCCTGTACGCAAACGCGCATTACTTCAACATTTTGGCAATGTGCGCGCCATCACTGACGCAGACGTATCTGCCTTGTTGCGCGTACCGGGACTGGGAAAAAATGCAGCAAAAAAAATATATGCCCATTTTCATACAGAAATGATATAATAACCATATAAAACACAAGGAGAAAACAATGAAATTTTTTGTTAACTTTTTATCCGCCTTTCGCATTGCGGCTGCATTTGCAATAGTTTTTACATTATTATCAAATATGTATTACACAACATTCATATTGTTTGTATTGGGGGCAGTATCAGATTGGTTTGACGGATTTCTGGCACGCAAATATAATGTATGCACCAAGATTGGCGGTGTTATGGATCATATTGGCGACAAATTACTGGTTGTGAACACACTTATAATGTTATCCATTATGCTGCCCAGTTGGATTATCACAGTTCCTGTTATTATAATGATAAGTCGCGAATTATATATTTCTGGCCTGCGTGAATTTCTTGGCACACAAAAAATTGAAATGCCTGTACCCAAAGCACGTTTTTCAATGGGAAAAATAAAAACGACTTTACAAATGTTGTCAATCTGTGCATTTTTATTATTTTTCGTAATCAGCACATTACTTACCCCAGAAATGGACAACCGTACAGTAATATATATGATACATACATTGCCACAAATTGGCATTTATGGATTATGGCTGTCATTGATTGCATCGATTTGGTCTGCATCGCAATACACAATTACATTTATTGGTCATCTGAAAAAATTAAAATAAAAAATATGCACGCACAATAAAACTGCCGTATACGGCAGTTTTTTTTACATAAAAATCTGACATTAAAACCAACCCTTTTTATCAGATTTTTGATTTGCGAATTCATTCAACAAATTCTTTTGTTTGTCGGTCAACTTTGTTGGAATTTTAATAGCAACATCAATATATAAATCCCCAAAGCTGCCACTGCGTCTTGGATTTGGCATACCATGCCCACGCACACGCAGTTTTTCACCAACCTGGGTTCCACTTGGCACCCTGACGGCCAACTTTTTATCATCAATTGTTTCGACTTCTATTTCCCCACCCAACGCAAGAACCGCAAACGGAACATCAACCCGCATAATCAAGTCCGCGCCATTACGTTCAAAGCGCTTATCAGGCCGCACGCGCACATCAAGATAAAAATCGCCAGCTGGCCCACCGTTTGCGCCAGCTTCACCTTGGCCCGCCAAGCGCAATCTGGCCCCATCTTCTATACCAGCAGGAATTTTTACTTCCAGCGTCCGTTGTTTATGTTGCGTACCACTGCCGTCACATTCACTGCATTTTTTTGAAATTTTACGCCCCAATCCATTACATTCTGGACAAGGACTTTCTGTGACAAAGAACCCCTGGCGCGTTTGGACAAAACCACTGCCCCCACATCGTGAACACAATGGCGCCGGCTTTCCATCATCAGTACCATTTCCATGACATTTATCACAAGTCACATTACTTGAAAATTTTACGGTATGAACTTTTCCGAAATACGCATCTTTTAAATCAATCACTACTTCGTCCAACAAATCACGACCACCGCGCTGTGGTGCGCCACGCTGGGTGTCACCGAAACCGCCCCCAAACCCAAAGCCACGCATTGCTTCGCGCAATATATCTTCCATTCCGGCACCACCGCCCATATCAAAATGGAATGCGCCATTTCCGAACGGGTTTCCACCGAACCCAGCACCTGATGCATTACCACCAGCGAACGCAGCGTCACCAAACCTGTCATAAGCAGCACGTTTTTGTGGATCTTTTAAAATATCAAAAGCATTATTTACTTCTTTAAACTTTTCTTCTGCAGCTTTGTTATCAGGATTTCTGTCAGGATGATATTTCATAACCAACTTGTGGTATGCTTTTTTTATATCGGCGTCAGACGCATCGCGCGCGACCCCCAAGACTTCGTACGGATTTTTATTCATATTTTTTTTCCATATATTTTATTGATAACAAATATATAAGACCATATTATAAAAAATCAAGTCCATAAACACAAATAAGCTTAAATTCTTTGGGCTTGCGAAAATATTAAAAATGTTCTAATAATAAACTGGTTATAACAGGAAAAAAAATGAACACATACGACGCATCAGATATACAAGTACTTGAAGGTCTGGAACCTGTTCGCCTGCGACCAGGTATGTACATTGGTGGCACAGACGAAAAAGCGTGGCATCATCTGCCCATTGAAATTATGGACAATTCGATTGACGAAGCGGTGGCTGGTTTTGCAAAAAAAATCACTGTTAAATTAATTGATTCTAAAACGATTGAAATCGCGGATGATGGTCGTGGAATTCCTGTGGATGAACATCCGAAATACCCTGGCAAATCCGCTTTGGAAGTAATATTAACCACACTTCATTCTGGCGGCAAATTTAACAACAATGTT
>JAZNGD010000027.1:0-4102 GCA_045576255.1 Candidatus Enterousia sp. | reverse complement strand
CCTGTGTCATACTATATTAAGAAGGCGTTAAAACTGAAAATCGGTTCACATAAACCGGGTCGTGACTTTGTTGGCACAATTTCTCAGGCGCAGTTAAAAGAAATCGCCGAAGCGAAAATGCCGGACTTGAATTGCTCTACCATTGAATCCGCTATGAACATCGTTGCGGGTCAGTGCCGTCCTATGGGCGTAAAGGTGGAGGAATAATATCATGAAATTGACTAAGAAACAGCAAACTTGGAAAAACTTGGACACAGACAAAGTTTATACTTTGGCCGAAGGTATCGAAGCATTGCGTGAATACGCATCCAAGAAATTTGATGAAACATTGGAAATCGCTATCCGTTTGGGTATCGATGTGACCAAGGCTGACCAGAATATTCGTGGTATGTTGTCCCTGCCAAATGGTACGGGTAAAACGGTTCGTGTTGCGGTATTTACCGAAAATGCGGCCGACGAAGCAAAAGCTGCCGGTGCCGATGTTGTTGGTGGCCAGGATTTAATTGACGCGGTTGCGGCGGGCAATATCAATTTTGACCGTGTTATCGCGACACCTGATATGATGCCAAAAATGTCAAAAATTGCACGTGTATTGGGACCAAAGGGTTTGATGCCGAATCCAAAATTGGGTACGGTTACAAACAATGTTGCGGACGCTGTTAAAACGGCCAAAGCGGGTCAGATTGAATACCGTGCTGAAAAGAAGGGTATCATTCACGCTGGGATTGGTAAAATGTCATTTACAACCGATGCATTGGTTGAAAATGCAAATGCCTTGATTGAACAGCTGAAAAAGATTAAACCTGCATCCGCCAAGGGTCAGTATATCTTGGGTATTTCCGTTGCGACAACCCAGGGCCCAGGTCTGAAAGTAGATGCAAAATAAATAATGTTCAGTGTTCAAAGTGCAAAGTTCAATTAATGTATTCAAAATTTGAACTTTGAACTTTGAACTATGAACTTTGAACCTTGTGCACTCTGTGCACTCGCAGATTTCTGTCCAAGACTGATGGTGTGACGAAAACGTTGCTTAATTGCCATCATAGACAAAGAACAAATTCTTTGGGGCAGGAAATAAAGCCCCACCCGGGGCAACCCGGATGGAAAGTTAACAAAACAGAAGCTTGAAGGAAATAAAGATGAAACGCGAAGAAAAATCAGATTTGATTTCAGCGTTGCAGACGTCCCTGAAAGAAGCAAACGGTGTTTTCGTTGTTGAAAACCATGGTTTGACAGTCCAGGAATTCGAAGGCCTGCGTAATGAATTGCGCCCATTGGTTTCGGTATTCAAAGTTGTCAAAAACCGTTTGATGAAATTGGCGTTAAAAGACACCGATTTCGAACCTGTGTCCGATATGCTGAAACGTCCAACTGCGGTTGCGGTTGCCACAGACGGTTTAGCGGTTACCAAGGTATTGGCCAAATTTGCAGAATCACATCCAAATTTGACAATCATTGGTGGTAAAATGGATGCAGATGTTCTGGACACAGACGGCGTATTGCAATTATCCAAGCTTCCTTCCCTGTTGGAAATCCGTGGTACAATCGCGCGTATTTTGGTCGAACCTGCATCGCGCATTGCCCGTGTATCCGCAGAGTATGGAAAAAAAGAACAATAAAATCAGAATATCTTTATTCTGACCTATCTAAATAAATAGGAGTAAAAAAATGGCAGACATTCAAAAATTAGTTGAAGAATTGTCAAAATTAACAGTTTTGGAAGCAGTTGAACTGTCCAAAGCATTAGAAGAAACATGGGGCGTAAGTGCTGCCGCTGCTGTTGCAGTTGCTGCTGGTCCTGTTGCTGCTGCTGCAGAAGAAAAGACAGAATTTGATGTTGTCTTGGCAGAAGCAGGTGCAAACAAATTGGCAGTTATCAAAGCTGTTAAAGACATCACTGGTTTAGGTTTGGGCGAAGCAAAAGCTTTGGTTGAATCTGCACCAAAGGCTGTCAAAGAAGCTGTTGCAAAAGATGAAGCTGAAAAAATGAAAGCTACATTAGAAGCAGCTGGCGCAAAAGTTGAATTGAAATAATTTAACTTTTTGAACCAATTGGTTCGAAAAAAAAACAAGTTGTGTCTTTGATACAACAAAACGCCGCCCACGTGGGAAAAATCCCATGTGGGCACAAAGGCGTAAAAACAGAAAAAGAAAAAATAGAAACGGTATTACTATATCGTTTGTTTGCAAAACGCACAAAAAAAGGATTAAAACCGATGGCAGTTATCCAGAAATTCAGAAAATCTTTTGGTAAAAGTTTTTTGCAAACTCCGCTTCCTGATTTAGTTGAAATTCAATATAATTCCTATAAAGACTTCTTGCAGGCAGATGTTGAACCACAATCCCGCAAAAATATGGGGTTGCAAAATGTATTCTCGTCTATGTTTCCAATCAAAGACTATGCCGGTATTGCCGACTTGGAATTTGTGGAATATACCTTGGACAAACCTGTCTATAACGTGAAAGAATGCATGTTGCGCAATTTGACATATTCCAGCAAGTTGAAATTGAAGCTGAGATTGATTTTATGGGATGTCGCAGAAGATGGTAAAAAGACATTGCGCGACATCAAAGAACAAGAAATATTTATGGGCGAAGTGCCGTTAATGACAGAACGTGGCAGCTTTATCGCATCGGGTGTTGAACGTGTTATCGTTTCTCAGATGCATCGTGGCCAAGGCGTTGTGTTTGCAACAACCAAAGAATCAAAAGTCGCTGGAAATCCAATCACGTATACTGCACGTATTATTCCAGAACATGGTTCTTGGATTGACTTTGAAGAATCCAAAGGCGTAATTTATGTACGTATCGACCGTCGTCGCAAGGTTCCTGCCACTGTATTGTTGCGTTGCTTGCCATCGGCCGAAGACGAAAAGAAATGGTTGGCTGAACCACGTAAGACAACAATTCGTGGTATGTCGGACACAGAAATTTTATCTGCGTTCTATAATCGTATTCCATTGAAATTCGACGGTAAACTGTGGGTTGGGGCAACTGCAAGCTTTGAAGGTTTGGATAAATATCGCTTGAATTATGATTTGATTAATCCAAAAGACAAATCTGTAATTGCGTCCAAAGGCGACCGTTTGAACAGCAAACGTATGAAAAAGTTGTTGGAATCCAAAGAATTTGGTATCTTGCCAGAATCTTTGGTTGGCGAATATTTGTTCGATCCAATTATGTCCGGTGACGAAGTCGTATTGCCAGCTGGTACAGAAATCACAGAAGAAGTATTGTACGATTTGGACAAAATGAATATCAAAGAAATCAGCTTGATTTCTATTGATAATACAACAATCAGCGCCCATATCCGTAATACTTTGATTGCTGATAAAACTACAAACCGCGAAGAAGCGTTAATTGAAATTTATAACATTATACGCCCAGGCGAACGTCCAACATTAGAAGCTGCAATCAATCTGTTTATGCGCCAAGGTTTTGAACCTGCGTATTATGATTTGTCTGCGGTTGGTCGTTTCAAAATGAACAAACGTTTGAAAATTGATTCTGGCAAAAGACCAGAAGACGAACGTCTGTTGACCAAAGGCGATTTCTTGGCTGTATTAAAGACACTGGCAAATATTATCGACCACAAAGACACTGTCGATGACATAGACAATTTGTCAAATCGTCGTGTTCGTACAGTTGGCGAATTGTTGGAACAAAACTTCCGCACAGGTATGGTTCGTATTGAACGCTTGGTTCGTGAAAGCTTGTCCAGCCCAAATATTGCCAATATGCAACCACAAGATGTAATAAATGTAAAACCATTAATGTCTTTGATTTCCGAATTCTTGGGGACATCACAGTTGTCCCAGTTTATGGATGCATATAATCCATTGTCAGAATTGGAACACAAGCGTCGTATTTCTGCATTGGGGCCTGGTGGATTAAATCGTGAACGCGCAGGCATTGATGTTCGTGACGTTCATCCGACACACTATGGTCGTTTATGTCCAATTCACACACCAGAAGGTGCAAACATTGGTTTGATTAACCACTTGTCTGCTTATGCGCGTGTGAATCCATACGGGTTTATTGAAACACCATATTATGTTGTTGAAAACGGCCGTGTCACAGACAAAATGGTATATTTAACAGC
>JAZNGD010000026.1:0-11357 GCA_045576255.1 Candidatus Enterousia sp. | reverse complement strand
ATAAATTCAGTAATATGTCTGTCGTTGTTATTGTCTGGAACTTTGTTACCGCGCGTTATGACAACTGTGATTTTTGAACCAGTTGCAGAAATAACCACTTTCTATTCGCAAAGTATGATTGATTTAACATCAGAAGAAGTTAATCAAAAAGTAAATTATGAACCACTGGAAATGGAAAAAAATGGTATATATCGACCAGAATTTCGCGACAAGGTTATACAATTAATGAAAACAACTGTGACCCAGTTCCAATCATACATAAAACTGGGTGTAGCATTGATAAACAATGCGTTTTCTTGGGAAGGTTTATTTACTGGCTCGTCTAATATAATCGGAAATATAGCTAAACAATTTATTCTGTTTTTAATTGGCTTCTTTTTGACGTGGGAATTTATAAAACTGTTTTTGAAATATTGCTTTTATTTTGCAGACACAGTTATTTCGATGGCATTTTTTGCATTATTTTTTCCGTTGTCTTTGATGTTGATGGCATTCAAAGACGCAGAACATGTTCCAGAATGGTTCAAATCGCTGGGGGCATCGCTGGGGACACAACAAATAAAAAAACTTATCAGTTCTATTGTCACACTGGGGTCTGCTGTTATCGGCTATACGATTGTTATGGTTGTACTGGGAAAATTCTTTTCTTCGCCTGATGTAGAATCATCTGGTCTGGTCAATGCAATTCTATCTGGTGATATATACAATGATTCACTGGATATGGAAAATTTGCAATCGATGACATTATTTACCTTTGTTTCAATGCTGTTTGTGCTAAGATATGTGTTCAAACAGATACCAGAAATAACCAAGATGATACTGTCTGCATTTTCTGTTCAGACTGAAAATACACACAGCGAAAAAATCGCGACCTTTGCACAAGAAAGTATTCAAAACATTAAAAACTTGATTACTAAAAACAAAGACGAAGATAAGGGCGAAAAAAAAGATAAAAAAACGGATAAACCAAAGTGATAAAAATAAAAATAATCTTTACTATTTTGAAAATACTGATGTGGGGCAGCATATTCGGGCTGGGCGTATGGTATTTGTCAAATTCGCTGGGTGGGAACCAGATAGCATATACCAGTCTTGATAATTTTTTGGTCGCAGCAGGTATTGAAAATGGGGATATTACCAGCGCAAACGGCTGTATTATGTGCAAATATGTTATCGATTTATTTTCTGTTCTGGGGCGCGCAACTGCACAGTTTTGGTCTGCTATGCTGGATGGGTTATGGGTTGTCATTGTTATTGGTTTTGGAATTTTTGTTATAATCGAAATTGTAAAGCACTTGTTCGAAGCTGCAAAACAAACTAACCAAGATGAAAAAACTGAAAAAAAGCTTGAATTTTGGGGGCTGGCAGAAAAAATCTTTAAACGCGGAATCAGGGTTGCGATAGTGGGTACGCTGATTGGCGCACTGGGAATGGGTGGAATCGGCGCACTGAAAACTGTATCACAAATCACAATAACGCCTGTGATGTATTTGGGCGCAGAATTATCAATGGCAGCCAGTGGCATCGCAACATCTGCACAATGCACCATAGCAAACACAGAAAATGATGCGAATTTAAATGATGGTTCTGATTTTCTGAATCCTATATTAACACCGTTTTTGTGCACAATTGGAAATATCAACAGTGTTATGCTGGCTGGGGCGTCTGGTGGTTTCGCGATGATGAATTACGCTTCTTTGGGCATGGGTGGCGGCGCATTCACTTGGCTGGCCGGATTGGGATTGGTCTTGATGTTTTTAGTAATTGGTTTTGATTTATTCTTTCAAATTTTATCCGTCGTATTTAAACTGATATTCATTATTGTGTTTATGCCTGTTTTATTAGCCGCTGCCGCATTTGAAGGCACATGGGCTTTTGCAAATGGATTGGTCGATAAATCAATAAATATGCTGGTTTCGTCAGCAGTTCGAATTGTCGCAATTACATTAAAAGCATTAATTGTATTCGGCACTGTTTCTTATGCGGCAGATTCTTATTTCCCGGGACCTGCCGATGGATTCAGCACAGTTTTTCCGCCCCTGTTAAGCGAAAAACCAGAAAACCCAGACGCCAAAACACAATCTGTAATAAAAACATTTTCAAAATGCGAAAAGACATCTTTGGTAGACGGCTTGGTGGACGAAGAAAAATTCTTGAATTGTTTTAACAAAGAAAAAACTGTCATAGAAAGAAAATATCCTGGCGCGTTCGACTTTCTGAATGACGGATGGGATTTCTTGGTTATGATGGGCTTTATATTCGCAATGTATTTCTTGATAATCAATAAGAAGATAGACAAATTATTAGGTGTCGACAGTAAAGAACAATTTGATTATGGCGGATGGTTGAAAGATATTACAAAGACTGCCGCAAAATCACCGTTGAAAATATCAGAATGGGCAACAAACAAGATAAAAAGCAAATGATGAAATATATACGTAAATTTTTACTGGGGCTGACTGTTGCATGCACAATTGTTTGCAGTGCAAATTGCGCAACTTCAAACTTTGATGTGGCCGCAACCGACGTCGGTGATTATGGTTCTTGGGCAACAGAAAATAATAAAAATTTATTTTTAGAAACCATATCTGATGATTTAGACGCTTTTTACATCAGTAATGAAAACGCACAAAATGCTTCTTTTGTTCCAATCGAAGCAAAATTAGGATTGTCGTTTATGAATGCGCTTTCGTATATATCGCACGTATTAAACCATTCTTTAAACAGATTTATAATCGTATTTATTATCGCAATGATTGGGTATTGGCTGACACTGGAAATAATAACAATTATGCAAGGCGAAAGCAAAATAGAAGATAAAATCAGTGAATTTGCAATGAAAATCTTGGTCGTAGCAATGTGGGTTGCGGTACTGGGGGAAGACCCTTCAAAATTATTCGAATATATTGTGGCCCCAACATTGTTTATCGCAAACATTTTTTCTGATATTGTACTGGATGGCGCAGCAAATTTTATCGGCACAGAAATGCCAGACACTTGCGCCGCCATACATCGGTATGTAGGCACAAATATTTCTAATGATAATATTTTAAATGCGACCACCGCCAGTAATATAATGTGCCTGCCAACCAAAATGTCAACTTTTGCACATTCGGCTATTTCTGCCGGGTGGGATTGGGTAAAATACGGCATTGGCAACAGTGGATTTGTTTTTATGTGCGGTCTTGGATTAATTTTCACATTTTTATATCTGTTGTGGCAATTTTCCTTTATGGCGTTCGGTGTCATAGCAGACTTGTTTTTGGGGATAATTATGTTGCCTTTTACAGCAGTGACAGAAACAGTCGGGAAAACAACTTACAAAGGAATTGTCGGCAATATATTTAATGGGTTCGTCGGACTGTTCAGCGCAGAATCATTAAAAACACAAATCCAAAGATTTATCAATGCAGGATTGCATTTTGCAGTGTTGTCCGTTGTTATTATTATCTGTATAACACTGTTATCTATGGCGGTTTCACCAAACGGCGAAAATATGTTAAACCAATTACCTGATATCGAAAGTGTTGATTTTTGGGTGACATTGTTATTGTGCGGAACAATCGTATATCTGGCGAAAAACGCTTCAAAATTCGCTGATGAAATCGGCGGAAAAATCAATACAGAAATCGGCGACAATCTGAAAAGCCATACTGTCAATCTGTTCAATGGCGCAACAAGTTCTGCAAAAAGTTGGTTAAAGGCCTTTCGCAAGAAATAATCAAAGATTATCTATACCTTGAAAAACGCTGATTTATATTTTATACTGCGTGTGATATGAAGATTTTAAACAGATATTTTTCGCGCCAATTAATTGCTATTTTCATTATGCTGTTGATGATATTAACAGGACTGGCATGGATGATGCAAATAATGTCCATGATGAAATTCTTGCTGAAATACGGTGTTGATTTAACCGATTTTTTGGGTCTGACCGCATTGATGATTCCGTTTATCGCATCTATTATTGTGCCTTTTGTTTGTTTTATCGCGATTATATTTGTTTATAACAAGCTGATTTCCGACAATGAAATTACTGTTATGGCTTCATCAGGATTATCGCCTGCACAAATTGCAAAACCTGCTTTGAAATTGGGATTATTGCTGACTGTACTGAATATGATACTAAGTGTATGGATTGTACCAAAAACCCAAGCTGAATTTTACGATATGCAATGGAACCTGAAATACGGTATGGCGCATATGAAATTGCAAGAAGGTGCATTTACAGAAATATCTGATGGGCTGGTTGTTTATGTCGACAAAGTTTCAAACCACGACTTAAATCAAGTGATGCTGTCTGATACACGCAAAGCAAATTCAGACAGTACAATTTTTGCAGAAACAGGCAAATTGGTTTCTACTGCGCGTGGGTTATCCTTGATGATGAATAACGGCGCATTGCAATCCAGTGGCAATCAGAATGTGACCGGTACCTTTGATACATTTGATATGGATTTAAATATCGTAGAAAAAAATAATAATAACTCGTTTCGCGTGCGACGTATATCAACACCAGAATTATTAAAAGCCGTATTTGATGCAAAAACAAAAAAACAACATAAAATGATTTTGTCTGAATTGTGCACTCGTTTTTTGACACCGTTTATGAATCTGGTACTGGCGGCTTTATGCGCAACCATATTATTACGTTCCAGCTTATTACGTCGTCGCACAAGCTTTGCGCCTGTGGTTGCGGTTGCTGCGATGGCCATAGTGATGGCGTTGTATATGTCTTTGTCTAATATGTTGGACAGTATGACCGATTTTGTTTTATTGGTTGGATTTTTATTGTTGTTATTTACAGGGATAATTGTGGGATTAATAAAAAAATGAAATATTCATTATGTGCGACATTTTTTTTATCGATATTTTCAACATCTGCATTTGCAATATCTGTCAATTTAGACGAAGCAAAAACTATAACCGCAGATAAAATTGAATATGATGTTAAATCTGATGAAATAAAAACTGTTGGAAACACAGAAATTGTTAATCAGTCTGGTCAACGTATAACATTGGTCGATTCTTATATATCACAAAAAAATCAAAATATTGTGGGAAATGATATTCAGTTATATCTTGGCGAACATATATATCTTGAATCAGAAAAAATTACACGCCAAGGCGCACTTACAATTGCACAAGACGCAACTTTTACAGCGTGCGCAAATTGTGATACTTATGGCGAAGCGTGGAGTATTTGGGCCAAAAAATTTATACATGATATGGATACGCATATGATGGATTTTTACAGTCCTGTGTTCTATGCGTACGATTTACCAATTTTTTGGTTTCCTTATATTTCAATACCAGATCCATCTGTTAAATATAAAACAGGTGTTTTAATCCCAAGTATGGAATCAACAAATAAAATGGGAACCCAGATAAATATTCCATTGTATTTATCTTTGTCAGATTCGCACGATTTGACTTTTACATTTTCTTATCTGACAAAAGAAAACCCATTGGTACAATTAGAACACAGGCTTAATTTGCCACATTCTGAATTCAGAACCCAAGGTTCTTTTACCCATAACAAAATGGGCGAAAACCGTTGGCATATCTTTAACGATGATGTTATTGAATTGGGTGAAAACGCACGTGCAACAATATTCTTGGAACGAACATCGGATAAAACATATCTGCAAAAATACGGATTTTATGACGCACAACCGTATTTGGATTCTGGTGCAAAAATAGAACTTTTTGGACAAAGCAGTTATATCGTTGCAGACGCACATTTTTTTCAAGAACTGCGTGAATATTCTGGTCGATATTCTGTGCCAGATGGCGATATATTGCCTAATATCCGCGCCGTTCATCAAACATCCCCTTTGTTTGGCGAAACATACGCGACGTTCGGGGCCGATATATTGGGGATTTCTGGCGATGGGACATCTGCACAACGTATGATTGGTGACGCCAGACTTACAACACCTTTTACACTGTGGGGTGGAAATCGCTTGACCGCCAGTGTTTCTGCACGATATGACGTGTACCATTTTCATAACACTGAAATGATTGACGGCGATACATTTTCTGGGTTAAAAAACAGATTTTTGCCCAGCGGATATTTAGAATGGGGTTTACCACTGTTTAAACCAACCGACAACTGGACACAAGTTATCGAACCACGCGCACGTATTACTTTTATGCGGCGTATGGACAAAGACGGATTTGCGTTAAATAATGATTCTGCTGGAACTATTTTAACTGATTCTACACTGTTTTCTGAAAACAGGTTTTCTGGACTTGATATATGGGAAAATGGGACTTATTCTGATTATGGAATACGTTGGGCTGCATTTAATAACCAAGGAAAAAATATAGAAATATTTTTGGGACAATCGTACGATTTTACAGACAAAGATTCAATCAATCCGAACAGCGGTTTCAGAAATGGCTTTTCTGATTATGTTGGACGTATTGAATACACAAATTCAGACTGGTTGCAATTCGCATCCCGTTTCAGAATAAACGAACAAGATTTGGCATTACGTCATATTGAAACATCTGGATATATCGGTAAAAATGGCAACTATGTCACAATCGGTCATATATGGTCTGAAAATCTGGACGATTATGTATTAGGTATACCAGATGTAAACGAAGCGGTTGTTGGGGCAGGATTAAAATTATCGTCACGTTGGTCTGTACTTTGGAACGGAACATTCGATATGTATTCAGGCGATTTTATGCGACATTCTGGTGGGGTGTTTTATAATCATCCTTGCTATTATGTTTCTGCGGAATATCGTCGTGATAATGCAAAAAAACACGACTATGTCGGGACAACAACGTTCCAATTCAGATTCGGTATGGCAATAGACGGTAAACAATACTAAGGAAAGGAAAAATGTTTAAAAAAGCACTGTATTTTTTAATGATAATATCTGTAATGCCTGTAAATGCGGCAACTGTTGTCGCAAATGTAAACGGCACTCCAATCACAGATACAGATATAACAACCAGAACTAAATTAATGGCAAAACAAGGCAAGACTTCTATTGATAATCGTCGCGTCGCATTACAAAACATTATTGATGATAATATTAAACTGACATACGCAACAAACTTTAACGCAATACCAGAAGATAAAGTCATAGATAAAGAATTGGAAAAAATGAATCTGGGTGAACTAAGTACTTCTGAACGCGAAATGGCAAGAAACGCGCTGCGCGCAGATATTGCTTGGCAAATTGTCGTTGGACGAACAGTACTGCCAACAATCAATACAACAGACGAAGATATTAATGCTGAAAAAGCAAATATTGCACGTGAACATGGCCTGCCAATTGAAATGACAATTATTCGATTGACCGATGTTCCAACAGAAATCGCCAGTAAATTAACAAAACCAAAATCATGTGATAAAGCAATAGAAATGGCTGAAAGTATGGGCGGCGTGCCACAAAAATTTACTGCACTGCAATACGAATTGTCCGCAGATATTCGTGAACGCGTTGCTGAACTGCCAATATTAACTTGGTCGTCTGTTCAAGATGGCACTGTTTTGCTGGTATGCAGTACTAAAAAAACTGCTGAATATAAAAACTTGGATCAGATAATAAAACAAAACGCAACTTATAAACAAGCTATGTTTTTAGCAGACCAACAATTAAAACAATTGCGCCGCAAAGCTGTAATTGTAATAAACGATGACAGATATAAATTATGAAACCGATACTTTTTAATTTTACTGATGCAGAACTGGAACAATATATCGTAAATCTGGGTCAACCAAAATTTCGCGCGAAACAAATTCGCGATTGGTTGAATCGGGGCGCGCCTGATGCCGCATCAATGAAAAATATTCCTGAAACCTTGCGCCAGGATTTGGATAACCAAGCACAAACTTTGCCTGTTAAAATCGTAAAAAAATTAAAATCCGCAGATGGCGAAACAACAAAATTTTTGTTGGAATTAAACGACGGCGAACAAATCGAATCTGTATTAATGCGAACGACTTATGGCAACAGCGTTTGTGTAAGTTCTCAGGCTGGTTGCGCAATGGGATGTAAATTTTGCGCCAGCACATTATTGGGTCTGAAAAGAAACCTGAGTGCGAATGAAATTTACGCACAAATACTGGTCGCACAATGGGAATTACGCAGCGAATTTTTTTCTGAAAAACATATAAAACCAAATGGTGATGCAAATAATAATGACGTTTCTCATATCGTCATTATGGGAACCGGTGAACCATTGCAAAACACTGAAAACGTAATAGATTTTATCGAACGCGCAAATTCACAAATGGGAATCGGGTGGCGCAGAATTACAGTTTCAACGTGCGGAATTGTGCCTGGGATTGACAGACTGATTCAGTGGGGACGACCAATAAATTTGGCGATATCTTTACATGCACCAACCGACGAATTACGCAGTCAGATAATGCCTATTAATAACAAATATAAATTAGATGAAGTTTTAAATGCAGCATGGCGTTTCACAGACGCGCATAATCGTCAATTGATGATAGAATATATCTTGTTGGGAAAACACAGTGAAAATGGTGAAATCGTATTGTATAACGCAGAACCAGAACACGCAGAAAAATTGTCTGAATTATTAAACGGAAAAAATTGTATGGTAAATTTAATTCCTTGGAATTCTGTTGACGAACGCGATTTCGCATCGTTATCTGGAAATGCCGTACACAGATTTCAAGACATTTTAATAAAAAACAAGATACACACACGTATTCGTCGCGAACGCGGAACAGATATTGGTTCTGCATGCGGACAATTAAGATTAAACAATGCAAAAAAATAAAACGCCCAAAGGGCGTTTTATTTAGAAACCTTTTGGTGTTTCCATTTTTACTTTTGATACTTTTTTATCTAATGCTTTTACAACATCGTTTGTAATATCCAAATTTTCCGTATTTGCGCCGGTACGTGCCATACGACCATCAATTACCAAAGACAATTTTTTCTTGTCAATAACACCCGATATGATTGGGTCCAGATGTTTTGTTTGGATTTCATTCAAAGCCTTTTGATAAGACATTTCTATGCTTTGTGCACGTTCTGTCAAATCACGTTGTAATTTTGCAACTTTGTTTTGATAATCAACAACGCGACGTTGTAATGCTTCTGGTGCCAATACATCTTGTGATTTTTCAATTTCTGCTTTTTCTTTTTCCAGTTTCTTTTGCTGTGCGGTTAAATCATCACGCAATTTGTTTTCAAATGTTTCTTTTTGTTTGCGCAAATCTTTTAAAACATTGGCTTCGGCTTGGATTGTGTCCATACGAATAACCGCGATGCGCAACTGTGCACCATTGGCGGCATTTTCAGACACTTCTTCAATAGCTTCGACCACTGGGGTTGAAGAATCTGATTTCATTCCAGATACGCCCAACACACCCAGTACAGCAATCGCAACCACGACAGCCGCAATAATGCCAGTTTTTTTATAATTTTTTACAGCAGATTTTTCCATTTCTTCCATCCTTTTTTAAGTTATATGCACACTATAACAAGAAAAATTTAAAATGAAAAGGGAAAGTTATCTTGCAGGACTAAGCCGAATTTCAATTCTGCGATTAGTTAATCGGCCAATATTGTCTTGGCCTGCAATTGGACGCGCCGCACCACGTGCAACAATAAACATACGAACAGGATTAACTTTGTTTTGGGATAAATGTACCCCGACACGCTGTGCCATATCCATTGATAACGCATTTGCAGCATTCGCATCGCCCATCGCATCAGTATAACCTGCGATTTCAATAAATGTCGCATTGTACTTGTTTAATATATTTGCAATTGTTTTCAACGTATCATCACCAGTTTGCGAAATGTTCGCCTGGTCTAATTCTATAATGGCGTCACGAACCAAAATTACAACAACATCTGTCCCGGCACGCTGAACAGATACGCCAGGCTTGCGCAGAGAATCATACAATTCGTATTCAAGATTCGCCATATACTGACGCGCCAATAAATTATCATTAGACACTTTGTCGCCATATTCCATATCTGCGCCTGGTTTTGCAGCCGAAGATACAAGCTGACCACCAGAACCAAGATATACAGGACGTTTTGCAACACGCGACAATTCTGTCATATCAATAAAACTGGCCCCTTGTAAATAATCCATCCAAGTTTGACGCGCAGGACTGGTATACTGCGCACACGCACATAATGAAAAAGACAATAAAAATGCAGATACTAATTTCATTTATTGAACGACAAACGATAATTGATTTGTGGCACCCTGGAAACAATTTCCCGAAGAACTGGTTTCGATTCCGTTTACTAAAATTCTGATTGCCCAATCTGGATTACTGGATATAAAATATTCGCATTCACCATTTGTTAAACCAACCAAATTTATCGAAAAAGACGAGCCATCTGAACTGGAACTGACCGTCCAATCCGAATCGCCAATTGGCGCAGCAGGCGATTTAATCGCCCCAGCTTTGACCAGATAATCAACCGATACGCCTTGGTAAGAACCGCGCATTTCTAATAAAATTTTTGTATTTTCAGCAAGTTGCTTTAATTCTTGGGACGCGATTGTGCGAACTTGCCCAGAACGAATCGTACGATAAGTCGCAACCGCGCCAATTGTCATCATACCAGCAATTGCCATAACACCAATAACTTCTATTAAAGAACGTCCTGATTGATTATTCATTATTTTACCCCCACTATTTCCGCGTTTTCGAACAAGCTTATCGCACTGGCAACCAATGGGTCAGATTGCAATTCTTGTTGTTTTTGTTCTGATATGGTTTGCGTATGTGACGATTCTGCCATACGTGTCAGAACCCAAGTTTTGCCAGTTTTATCCGTCAGCCAAACAGATAATTTATGAACGAAATCACCGTCGCCTTTGCGGTCAAAGAATTTGATTTTTCCATCCGAAAATTCAGTAATTTCTATGTTGCTGCTGAAATATGAATAAAGCAATATTTCTTTACTGTTTTGCAATTCTGTTCCCAGCTGTGCCGCAGAAGTTATATCAATATTTTGTTTTGTTGATTGCGTGGTTGTTTCAGAATTTGACATTCTGTCCGCCAAAATATTCTTTACGTCACGCACACGATTTTCAGATTCTTGCTGTTTAAGTATTTCTGGTACGGATGGCAAATCTGCAATGTGCATACATCTGATTATCAACATATCAAAACATTGCTTTTGATTTCCTGCCGCCTGCATTTCAGGAACCGCAGCAACCAGAACCTGCCAAATTCTGGATAATGTATTAACGGAAATACGACTGTTAAGATTTGCAATTTGTTCACGTTGATCTGCTGTATATGGTGAACTGGATGCGTCGCCTGCATGCAACGCAGGATGCATACGTGTTGCCCAATGCGTCCATTCCATCATATCTGTTAA
>JAZNGD010000025.1:0-20981 GCA_045576255.1 Candidatus Enterousia sp. | reverse complement strand
AGAAATATTCCAGATAATGCGTATTGTGCAGATTTGACGATGGGAGTGTATTAAACATACATGACCTGAGTCAAATCAAGCAAACGCATATCAGATGGGAAATGGTGCCCGTAGGGTGCCAGAAATATTCCAGATAATGCGTATTGTGCAGATTTGACGATGGGAGTGTATTAAACATACATGACCTGAGTCAAATCAAACAAACGCAAATTAGATGGGAAATTTCTGGTGCCCTAAGCAAGAATCGGACTTGCGACTCGTCCTTACCAAGGACGTGTTTTACCACTAGACTATTAGGGCCAAAAAGACACAGGTAATTATACGGGCCCAAACCCAAAAATCAAGCACAAAGTTTTACCAATCGATTGGGGTTTTACCAACTTTAACCAAATACTGATTTGCCAAACCAAAATGATGATTGCCAAAGAATCCCCTGTACGCAGATAATGGCGATGGGTGTGCGCTTTTTAACACCAAATTTTTTGACGTATCTACAATTGCAGCTTTCTTTTGTGCATACGATCCCCACAACATATAAACAATATTTTCACGCGCGCTTAACGCACGAATAACCGCATCTGTAAATTGTTCCCAGCCACGTCCACTGTGCGACGCAGCAAAATGCGCCTGAACGGTCAACGTAGAATTAAGCAACAAAACACCCTGCTTTGCCCAGTATGTCAAATCGCCATTTGTCACAGATTTTCGCCCTAAATCAGATTCTATTTCTTTATAAATATTTTGCAAACTGGGCGGATTAGGCGTTGGCGGCAACACAGAAAAACACAGTCCATGCGCCTGCCCTGGTTCATGATATGGGTCTTGTCCGATAATAACAACTTTTACATTATCCAGCGGACACAAATTAAACGCATTAAAAATATTTTGTGGTGCCGGATAAACTGTTTTTCCCGACAAATATTCTCCACGTACAAAATCAGTCAATTTAATAAAATAATCTTTATCAAACTCTGCACTTAAAGCATCTTTCCAAGATTGTTCAATTTTTACATTCATAATAACCCCCTTCGCGGGCGAAGGGGTGGATTGCGAATACAATTCGCAAGACGGGGTAGTGGCAAAAAAATATTACACTGCCCTATCTTATTACATTCGCTTCTTCGCCAGCGAAGAAGTTTACCACCCCATCAAAATTTTATCATATTGCTACATGACCGGCGGTTTGTGCAAGCAATCGTCCATAGAAATTAATTTTACCTGGCACGATTTCCACAAAACCACATCTATATACCCACGAGGCAACCCAGTTTCACGTTTCAGATGCGCGAACATTTCATCACATGCGGTCTTTATTTCTGACGATAAATTCCCATTATCTATGGGCATATGTTTATCTGCAAAGACACAACCCAAACGCTGAATCCAAACATCATATTTCACAACATCTTCGCCCAGATTTCGCGCCAAATGATTTGCGGTAATTTTTCCAATATGCGGCAGTTTTTGCAGATATTTTAATTTATCATCCAATGCATTCAGCGCATAATAATCACGACAAAAATTATGACGATTTTCCCATATTTTACAAATCGCATTAATTTTATTTTTGTTATTAAAAATTTTTATCAAAACATCAAAAAGACTTTTATTTTGTGGCAACGCACAGTTTATATCAGATTTTTTTTGTACCCACCTCCCCCCTGCAGGGTACTCCTCCCCAAGAGGAGAACTTGTCCAGTTCCCCTCCGACGGCGGCGCATTCTGCGCCCCCGGGGAGGGGTGGACGCGAAGCGGACGGGGTGGGTTATTTTGCAAAACATCCATAATTTTTTCATGAATTTTTTTTGCGGTTTTTTGTGAAAAACCACCCGCCAAAATCACATATGCACAATGCGACGCAAATTCATCAGGATTATAAATTTTTCGCGCACGCAAGTTTTCCAAAATTTCATCAAAAGACTGGGCATCGCTGTCCAGTCCCGCCGCACGCAGTTGTTTATCTAAATCAAAGAACCAATTTCGTGAAAAAAACATTAACTTTTTACCAAATTTTTTTGATAAATATGGCGCAGGAAAAAACCTGCGCCAATCACTTAAACATCCAGATTTGCATCCAGCGCATTTTCAACGATAAAGTCGCGACGCGGTTCAACAACATCACCCATTAACATAGATACAACTTCATCTGCCTTGGCTGCGTCATCGATTTTAACCTGGAACAGCGAGCGATGATTTGGATCCATTGTTGTTTCCCACAACTGTTCTGCGTTCATTTCACCCAAACCTTTGTATCGTTGGATTTTCAAACCCGTCTTTGCATATTCAAACGCAGTATTCAACAATGCCAACGCACCCCAAATTTTTTGTGATTTTGATTTAACCCGTAATACTGTTGGTTGACTGAAAGTTTCAACCAATTCTGCACGTCCATCCAAACGATGCCAACTGCGGATTTCTGGCCCATTGATTTTTTCGCGTGGCAACAAATAAGTTTCACGAACACTACGCAAAGTACGCGTAATTTCAATTCCTGCATCGTTTGCAGTAATCTTCCAACCACGTTCAAATTCCAACTCTTGTGCATCCAGCATTTTTTGTGCCGCCGCAAAATTTTCAGCACTTTCGTTTTCAAATACATTATTTAAAGCCATCGCTTCAACGAACCGCAGTGGCACAATATGATTCAACGGTTGCAGACAATTTCGCATATCCAAAACCAATCCCAACAAACGCTTTAAGTCAGCCCCAAAAACCTGAACCCCATTTGCGGTTTCAATCATACCATCTGCTGCCAACTGTTCCATCAAATAGTCGTCCATTTCACGTTCGTTTTGCAGATAAATCTGTTGTTTTCCACGTGTCACACCATAAAGCGGTGGCTTCGCAACATATATATATCCACGTTCAATAGCCTGTGGCATATGACGATAAAAGAACGTCATCAATAATGTTTGAATATGTTGACCGTCAACGTCCGCGTCGGTCATGATAATAACTTTGTGATAACGCATTTTTTCAATATCAAAATCATCCTTGCCGATACCTGCGCCCATTGTTGTAATCAGCGCGCCAATTGTATCAGACCCCAACATTTTATCAAAACGAACACGTTCAACATTTAAAATTTTACCGCGCAGTGGCAAAATAGCCTGGGTTTTGCGGTCACGCCCCTGTTTTGCTGTACCACCAGCAGAATCCCCTTCTACGATAAACAATTCGCATTTTGCAGGGTCACGTTCAGAACATCCGGCCAATTTTCCAGGCAACCCACCCAATTCTGGTCCTGTCTTTTTACGTGATAATTCGCGCGCTTTACGTGCAGCTTCGCGTGCGGTTGCAGCTTCGATAATTTTATCAACAATTGTTTTTGCAATCTGTGGATTTTCATCCAAAAATTCGTACAGCATTTCAGAAACAGTACTTTCAACAATCGGGCGAATTTCACTGGACACCAATTTATCTTTGGTCTGCGAGCCAAATTTTGGGTCAGGAATTTTAACACTGACAATACTTGTCAACCCTTCACGAAAATCTTCACCAGACAGATTAATATCTTTTTTAGTACCTTTTTCCGCAATATATTTATTAATTGCACGTGTTAACCCTGCGCGAAAACCAGCCAAATGCGTACCACCATCGCGATTTGGAATATTATTTGTAAAACACAAAGACGTTTCCGTATAAGCAGTTGTCCACTGCAAAACAATTTCGACATAAGTATCGTCCAGCTGTTTAATCATTTGAATTGGTTCTTTATTCAGCAATTCTTTTGATTTATCCAGATAAGTTGCGAACCCTTTCAATCCATCAACACTGTGAAATTCGCGTTCTTTTTTTTCACCGCCACGCAAATCTTCCAATATAATTTTCACATTAGCATTTAAAAAAGACTGTTCACGCAACCAAGTTTCCAATGTATCAAAACTGAATTCTGTACCCGTAAACGTTTCGGCAGATGGCAAAAAGCTGACTTCTGTACCATGTTCGATTCCAGATTTATTTTCAGTTATCTGAACATCACAAGTTGGCACCCCGTCTTCAAAAGACATAAAAGCCTGTTTATCACCACGCCAAACTTTAACTTCCAACCATTTTGACAGCGCATTTACCACAGACACACCAACACCGTGCAATCCACCAGACACCTTGTACGCGCCATTGCTTTCGTTATCAAACTTACCACCAGCATGCAATTCGCACATAATCAGTTCCAACGCGCTGCGCCCAGTTTCATGGTTAATATCAAAAGGCATACCACGTCCGTTATCACGTATTGTTGCACTGCCGTCTGCGTTTAAAGACACATATACAGTATCTGCATATCCAGCCATCGCTTCGTCAATAGAATTATTAACAACTTCGTAAATCATATGGTGCAAACCAGCCCCACCTTCACCAACGTCACCGATATACATTCCAGGGCGTTTTTTAACCGCTTCCAGCCCTTTTAAAACCTTGATTGAATCACCAGTATAATCATTATGTACAGTCATTTATATTTCCTTTCTTTTTTCTGTGTAAAACATAGCAATTTCTGCTATAATTATCAAGAAAAAAGGACAACCCAAGAACACACAAAAAAGGAATACACAAAATGAAATTCAAACTGTTATATTTTGGTGATATTTTAATAAACCCTAAGAAACGCGCACAACATATTGCTGACATACGTATGCAGTTTCACCCACAATTAAAAAAACTGATAGAACACAGTCCTTGGAACAATTTGACAAAATATATGGTTCCCAACCCAACCAAAAGTCCTGTGACAACTCGTCACGTTGGGGGGATAGACTGGAATCCTATTATCACACCGAACCTGAAATTAATTGCAGAACTTGACATACAAATGCTGCATCCAGAAATTGTTGGTGTTCCACGCAGCGATATTGACAATCGCGTAAAAACGATTATGGACGGCCTGCGCTGCCCACAAAACGAACACGAAGTCGGTTCAAACACGCCGCGCGACATTGGCCCGATTTACACACTGTTAGACGATGACCATTTGATAACCAAACTGTCTGTTAATACCAGTCACTTGTTAAGCAGCGACATCTTCAAAGACCACGAATTAAGCACGCCTGATTCTATTTTTATGATGATTGACGTAAATGTTCGTGTTGCCGAAGGCACACTGGAAAACCTGCCGTTTATGGTATAAAAAAATCCCCGTTTGGGGATTTTTTTTATGACAAAGCACTGGTAATCTGGTCTTGCATTTGGAAAGTTCCCAACACAACCCATGCAATCACAGCCGACACCATCAGTATTCCTAAACTGTTTAAAACATTAGATGCCTTTTCCATCTTTCTGACAGATTCATTAAGATAATCATTAGCAACCTGAGTTAAATTTTCATCAAAACCATTCATATCTGAATAAATCATCAAATCCCCAACCGTTTCAGAATCGGGAAAATCATACTTTGTCTTGGACAACGCAACCCCCAGATTGTCACCATTTGCAATAAAACGCAACGTAGAATCCAAAATTCTTCGTAAATACCTGTTTGCGCTGTCTGATAACATACGCATTGCTTCGGGGATTGTCACACCTGCGCTTACCATTGCCCCCAAAGACATCAACCACCCCACAGAAACTTGAACTTTGTATATATTCCAAGGTGGCAATTTATCAAAAACACTTCTGACGCGTCCTGACCAATTCGATAAACTAAGCCATATAACAGAAACAAACGACGCAAACCCAACCAAGGCCACATACCAATATTTTATAGAAAAATCAGACAACAACACCAAAGAACGCGCCATACCGCGCCATACAATATCATTTCCTGCAACTTCTGCCAATGGCGGAACCAAATAAACCCCGACCATAATAATAATACCAAAAGTCAAAGCCAATAAAAACAGTGGATACGCGACAGCTGTTGTCATAGCACGTCTGATTCTTTGTGTACCATCAACCACACGTCCTACGTTTTCCAATGCCACCACCAAATTAGATAAATTTCCAGACGTCACCAACAGTGTTTCTTCTGGTGGAACCCAACCGCGTGTTGCTTCTGAAAAAGTCATTCCACGTTCCAGATTTTTCTGCCACTGGCGCATAACAATCGCAAACGGTTCATTTGGCTTGGTACCGTTTTTAGACTCTATCATCTCTAATCGTTCCAGCGCATCAATCAACGTAAAATCATTACGCAACAAAGACGCCAATTTTCGGCAAATCGCCATACGCTTTTCGGTATTAATCCGAAATATAAATTTTGCATACAACAATTCCAGCCTATTCATATTAATACACCCCCGGCTGATCCAGTTGTCCGACCCATCGTTCTAATTCATCAACACTTATAATTCCTTGCAACATTAATGCTGCGGCAGCTTCTTTTAATGTTCGCCCCCCCATTTCTTCCAACCAATAACGAACAGCTTCATCTGTCTTGCCCGACAAAGCCAAGCTTAAAAATTCACTGTTTGTTATAATAACTTCACCTGCTTTCACACGTCCGATATTACCTGTACCATTACAATGTTCGCACCCAGAACCACGTTGATAAACCTGACGCAAACCAACTTCGCCATAAGCATCCAAAACACGACGATAAGCACCACGTTCAGAATGTTTTTCCAAAGGTTCACGACAATAAGGACAAACTTTTTTAAACAAGCGCATAGAAACCAATCCGCGCATCAAAGTTTCTTCTTTTAATTTAAATGATTCGATTCCCAAATCCAACAACCTTGTCAAAGCAGCTATTGCTGAATTGGCATGTAAGGTCGTCCAAACATTATGTCCCGACAACGCCCCACGCACAGTTAATTGTGCAGCAGCCAAAGTACGAATTTCACCCACCATCAACGTATCAGGGTCACTTCGCAAAGCCGCGGCCAAAGCTTCTACATATTTTTCTTCACGCTGTTCTTCGTTTGTGGTATTAACGACCGGCATTTGATGTGCGCCAAAAATTTTTTGTTCAACCGGGTTTTCCACAGTTATCATATTTATTTCATAATTTCTTTCGCGCAACATCATAGACATATTTCTAACCAGCGTAGTTGATTTACCAGAACTGGTTGGACCTGCAACAATTACAAGACCTGTTGGGAAAGAACGCATACGTGCCAACAAACGTTGTTCATATGGTCCAAATTCTTGTTCTGTTTTTATACCTTCGGATGGGTTATCATACAACAATCGCATAACAACATATCTGCTGCCAAACGCGATTGGATTAAATTGCATACGAACACCCAAAACCCCAGAAGGCAAATATAAATCTTTGGTTCCACGCAATGGGGTACGCCCATCTTTTAACGCAGACTGATATTCATTTTGCGCATAGTTCGCATTTGACATATCAGAAGACGCAAATGCTGCACGCACAAAAGATTCACCCCACTGTGAATTATATTCCAATACTGGCTGCATACTGCCATCTATACGGAAAAACACAGTTGTTTGGTCAGCAACTTCGATATGAACATCAGATACTTTTTGTGATGCGGCTTTTGCGATAATATCAACAAAATCTTTTTGCATCTGATTATCAAAATCCATCTTGGAACGCATATTTGCGCCCAACTTGCCTTCATAAGACTTGTACAAATTCGAAATCAGACCTAAATCAGAATAAAATGGTTGTTTAATTTTTTTCCCACTTGCCCCCAGCAAATCAAGAAACGCCAACACACGTCCATCATATCTATGTGTACGCGATATAACAATTTCGCCCCCAGAAAAATACGCAACTAATGCCTGGGTATCGTGGGGCAATTCGAATATCGCCCCAGTCACAGTCAATAACTTGTTATTATTAGAAAACAAAAAATCTATTAAATCTTTATTTTCTTTATTTTCCAACCCAGATGGCACCGAAGGCACATCTTCAAATTTTACACTATCCAAAATTTCATTTATTTTGGTCATTTTTATTTTCCGTTACTGACATTTAAATTTTGTGTTTCGCCATCTTCGTTAACAAATACAACCCCTTCATCCAAAGATATAGATTTAACCTGCCATCCATCTAATTTTTTTCCGACACTGACACGTTTTGTTTGCCCCGAAGACAAATCTTCGACAGTTGCCTGCAATTGCGCCCCCGCACCAACAACATTTACTAAACGATAAGCTTTTGAAATATCAGACGAATTATTTTTGTATCCAGACGCACCCACACCTGCGCCAGCATTATGGTTTTTATTTGTTTCCAACTGCATTTCTTCTTGCATTTTCAGTTTTTCTTTTTCACGTTCTATTTTTACAGCTTCTGCTTCTAACTTGGCTTTTTGTGTTTCGAATTCTTGTTGTTGTTGTTCTGCACGACCTGACAGCGTATCTATTTCCATATGCAGCTTAATTTTTTCAGCGGCCAACCTGTCTAATTCCAAATCCAATTGCGCCCGTTCTTTTTCCAACTGCATCAATATTTTTTCTTGTTCCAAAGTTGTAATTTGCTGGAACAAAGACCCATCAACATTATAATTTTCAATCGCATCAGCACTGATACTTTCAGCAACATTAGCATCATTTGAAACTTCTATATCTTCTTCAAGAAAAATATCATCAGCCCAAGATACATTGGCGCCAAAAAAACCAAACAACACGAATAACACTAATAATATTTTTTTATTTTGCATAGATTATCACCTCATAGTTCCAGAAACGTGTCGCCACATTCCATACAGCCTTCATTAAATAAACCCCACCAAAACTTTCAAAAATCTTCATAAATTGTTGTGGAATCAATTTTGACTGTGCTGCAATTTCCACAACATCAACAGTTGCCACATCGACACCGTTTGACAACGTATCTGTCACAACATTTATATCTGCTTCAATATTTATTCCTTGGAACAAACTTGTCACATCGCGAACAATCGTCTGGGCGTCACGTTCATCCAAAGAAGAAACTTTATCTAATTCTGGTAATTTTGCAGTCAGCATCAAAGTATTTTCGCCAAGTTCTTGAACCAACACACCCGGCATAATATCCGAAGCCACCCCATAAAACTCGTCCAATGTTCCAAAATCACGACGCAATTCAACGACTGCGTTTTCTTCATTACATTCTGCCCAAACCTGATTCCAACCAGTTATTTGCTGAACCATAAAACCGATTGCTTTATAACACAACTCTGCACGCGCATCAACATCGACCAAATTTTCATAAGGCATAACTATCGGCGGTGGTGGCAATTGTTTTTCGATTTCGAATTGTTCGTCCAATTCCTTATTTTTTTCTTCTATTTGTCTTTTATACTCGGCCACCAAGCCAGGGTCTAACTCTGCCACCTTTGGCCTTGAATCAAAGACCCGATTTAAAGAATCGTGAAACACAAGCCCCAAACCAAACAAAAACAAAACAACCAACACACCCGAAAAGACACCACTTCCCAAATGACTGATTGAATGCATTTGCGCAACTTCACGCCCAACCAAAACATCAGACAAATCACGTTCAACCGCACGTGGCATTCCCCAACTGCCAGGCGCAAAAAAAGCACCCCAATCTGGAATTTCAGATAATTTAACATACGCTTTTCTGGCCAAATCTTCGCTTTCAAATAATTTATCTTCTAACACAACACCATTTCTGGCAGCAACCAAATAATACCGTCCCCCCACTTCAAAGACAGCCAAAAAAGACATATATTCCGAAAACCTTTCCATAACATCGGCAGCCGCAACACGCATAGCCACCCTGTGTCCAAGCTTTCGCGCCCCCAACCCAATCATAGACCGATATTCGGTATATAAATTTAATTTTTTATCAATACCATGCGACAAAGTGCGCGCATAACCACGCCCAGAAACACCAACCCCCATCGGTTGCCAAAACAATCCGACAGCATACTTTCTGCGATTAACATTTATAGTCTGATTTGCCAAAAAATTCTCTCTCTAAATATTCTTATTTCAAATTATAACACAAATCACAAAATCAAGGCAAGGGTTTATAGCCTATAACACAACAAAAAACTGCCCAACGGCAGTTTTTTTTATTAATAACAATTCCCATAAGTACAATCTGTTGTCACTTGTTGGGAAACCAAAGGACACCCAGTACACGGACAATCATAAACATTTGCAGTCAAAACAAACGCACGTTCAGGCCCAAAAATCACCCATTCATTTGGCTTGGTACGTTGACTGGTAATCCAATAAGCATTCCCAGGACGCGCTTGATCAACGATACGATTTTCTAAATATCTGCGCGCATCATCAATATCATACACAGAAACTTCTGATTCTAACTTGTACAAAAACACACAACCTGTTGGTTCTTCGGTTAATTGAACCAATTTTTCACTGCCATTTTGATTTTTAATAAATCCACCACACCCGGCCACAGATACCAAAACAGCAAACAAAGATAATATTTTTTTCATTTCCTTCCTTCTTTTTTATTTCTTACATAACTATATCATAATTTTTTTCATCGCTGAATAATTTTTTTAACACCAAATTATTCAATGCGTGACTTCCTTTATAAGATTCTAATTTTCCACAAATCATTCCGCCACTGGTAAACATATCACCAATTGCGTCTATTATTTTATGTCTTACAAATTCATCTTTCCAAATCAACTGGTTCAAAGTACCATCGCCTTTATCATTCAAAGCAATGACATTATTTTCATTTGCGCCACGTCCCATACCACGTTTTTTCAAATATTCCCATTCTGAATACTTTCCAAAAGTTCTTGCGCGCGCAAAGTTTTTAATAAAATCTTGAATCGATTTTTTACTTTCGTCAAAAACATAAGAACAAGATTGTCTTCCTATGACCTTTTCTGGATAAACCAAAGTAGCTTTTATTTCCAGCGTTCCACCATTATTTGGTGTTAACTTAACAAACCCGTCACTTTTTCGCCCAGACAATTTATTAAACAGCCATATTTTAAGACGAACCAACCGGGGCAAATCTTTTAAAACATCACCAGCTTTCACAATAACTTCACGCTTAACAATAATTTTTTTAAATTTACCTTGTGTTTTTTCAACTTTTGAAAAAGCCTTGATAAATTCGGCTGCACTGCCATCCAGTATAGGCGTTTCACATCCGTCAATTTCAACAATCGCACTGTCAATTCCCATAATAAAAAACGCAGCCATCAAGTGTTCTATGGTTTGAACATGCGCCCCATTTATTTTTCCAATCGTAGTATTGCGCATTTTTGTTTCGCCAACATTATCAAACGTTGCAGCAATTAATTCAGTATCTGGCAAATCCGTTCTTTGCATAAAAATCCCGGGCTTTAAAGACGGTTTTATAACAACATTCACAGGCAACCCCGAATGAATACCAACCCCCGACAATTTTATTGTTTTTTTTAAAGTTGTCATTTTTTTAATTTCTCCTTTAACCAATCAAAAAATCTACTTTCGATAACAGTATTTAAACCAGCATATTTAATTTTATCACGAATCTGAACAGGCAATCGCACCCAATCTTTTTCAGTTGTAATTAATTTAGCATTATATTTATCAGCCAACAAAAAAAGTTTTTCTAAATCCCGTCCTGTATATTGATAATGGTCCGGAAAACTGCGTTTTGCGACAACATTACGCAGCGATTTAAAAAACTTTTCAGGATATCCAATCCCAGCAAAAGCAACCAATTTTTCATCTTCATCATATGGTGACACAGTCTGATTTTCCGCAAAGAACACAGGCACACCATCTGGGAAATTCATTTTTTTCTGTTTAATTTTATTTTTTATAACGATTATCGCATCCACATATTTTAAATTTCCATTTGGTACACGCAGTGGTCCAGCCGGCAACAACAACCCATTACCAAACCCAACCGATTCATCAAAAACCACAATTGAAACATCTTTTTTTACAAAAGGATTTTGCAGCCCATCATCCATAACGATTGGAGTATTTTCATTTTGTTGTTTATCTAACAATAGTATATTACTTTTTCTGTCGCCAACATGAACAGCCAGCCCCCTACCAGCCAACATCATTGCTTCATCACCAATTCCGTCTGTTTTTTTTGATTTTTTATACCCACGCATAACCACAGGCGCATCAAAATAAGTTGCGATTTCACGTACAATTGGCGTTTTACCAACCCCACCTGCCAAAATATTTCCGACACAAATAATCTTTCGTTTTACGGACACAGTTTTCATTTTTCGTACCGCATAAACGACACGCCCCACCAAATAATAAACCCAAGAAACAGGCACCAACAACAACGCCACTGGATTTTTACTTAAAAACCACCAAGGAGTCTTCATTTTTTTGCCTTTTTTTGTTCTTTTGCTTCACGTTTTTTCTTTTTAAATTCAGACGCAGTTAAATCTTGTTCAGGTTGCTTTAATCCGAACTGTGCATCTAATTCGCGCATTTGATTAACCATAAAATCTTCTAAATCTTTTCTGATTTTTTCAAATTCTGCATCTGTTGCCTTTCTTGGAACAAACACAGGATTTCCAATATTGCAAACAATTTTTGAAAAAGGCAAAGCGATCAAATACCTGTCCCATCTGTTTTGTAATTTAGCGCGCGAACACGAATAACACACTGGAATAATTGGTGCGCCCGACATTTTTGCGAAATACAATGCGCCATCTTGCACACGCAACGAAGGCCCCCCAGGTCCATCTGGCGACATACAAATTCCCCAATCACCTTTGGACAAAACCCGTAATCCTTCACGCAGAACAGAAACCCCACCCCTGTGTGAAGAACCATAAATCGCACGCAAACCGAACAATCTTTGCAATTTTGCCATCATACGTCCATCTTTATGTCGACTGGCCACAGCATACGCCTGCATTCCCCCCAAACAAATAATTGGGCTTAACATCATACTGCGCCCATGCCAAAACACAAAAATCGCTGATTTTTTACGATATTTATAAAAAACTTCGATATTAGTAATTTTTTTTATTGATGTAAAATAAGTAAACCAAATTGGAACTGAAAAAAAAACAGCAATTACCCACTGGAACACAGACAGGCTTAAAATCGGCTCCCAAAACCCCTTCCATAATTTTCTAAAAGTTTTATTTTGAAACATAACATCCCTTTAATAAAAAACACAAATGAATTCTAGCAACAAAAAAAAGATATTTCAACACAGACCTTGTTTTCCCATATCCCAAGAAAAAAAAGCACAAAAAATGTTGACTATCAAAAAAAAACATATATAATACCAAATACCTTATCGCGGGGTAGAGCAGCCCGGTAGCTCGTCAGGCTCATAACCTGAAGGTCAGTGGTTCAAATCCATTCCCCGCAACCAAGATTCCGCCCAGTTTTCTGGGCTTTTTTAATACTTTTTTACTCCCTAAAAACCGCCCCATCTTTACCCTTTTGCTACCTATTTGCTACCACAGAGAATAATTAATAGATATTTTTATACATCAGTATACAATGATATTAAATTTAATGTACACAAGGGTTTTAATATGGCAAAACGAAAAATATATAATTCTATCCTGGATAAACCTCTTCAACCTTATTCTCTATATGAACCTCTTAAAAAAATCGGATTCTTTAACGAAAAAGACCAGTTTATACAAAATTTATACCAAAAAGAAATAATAGAACGAGAAAACGCACTATATGAATACTTTGGTTTAAAACGCCCAAAACATATAGACCCAACAACACAACAACTTATAAAACAAATGGCTATAAAACTCGGATTTATTGGGTTTACAGAAAAAGGCGACATCAAAAAACCAGGGAAACCAAGTAAATGGAACGATATATATGGTCTAATATTTTTTCTACGAGTAAAATCACAATTATACAAAAAACCAAACATACCTTTAAGACAAGCTATTGATATCGTAAGAAGACAACATTATAAAGATTCACTAGATACATTATATACAAGATATTCAGAACTACAAAAAAATAAAAATTCGTTAGGATATTTTATATATATATTATTAAAAAACATATTTTCAGTAAAAGGATATACAGATGAATCAAAAAGTATTGCTTATGGTTATATAGCTGAACATTTTAACAATACAGAATTATAAATCATATATCTGTATAGCTTTTTTATTATACGAATATTATTTTTATTTATCCGTATAAAATCAACAATACATAATCCTTCTGTAATAAATCAACAAAGGAGGATTTATGTTTAACAAAATTTTACTTTCACAAAAAGAAGCAGCCGAATACCTTGGCACAACAGTTGGAACATTAAACAGTTGGCGACACTATGGTCGCAACACCATTCCTTATGTGCGCTGGGGCAACCGTATCAGATACCGCAAAGAAGACCTTGATTCTTGGATTGCATCTCAAATGCGACAGGTATAGGGGGGCTAAACAATATAAACAATCCACCTACACCCCTTTTTTGACGTCAACTGGGGGGCTGGATAACAACAACCATACAGGTATGTTCTTGCCATAGTTATATCTGTACACCCATCAAATTTAAGAAAAGACAATAGGCATTTATAAAAAATGTCAGGTCTATTTTATACAAAAATTTTAGGAGAAAAATATGGATAAAAATTATATAAAAACCAGAAAATTACACTCTGTAATAACAGATTGGGTTTACACATTTAAACCAACACATCTATTAACAGTACGGTTGCCAATACCCGCAACTAACGCAGAACAAGCCAGTGCACACAAAATACTATATCGCACAATGAAACAATTCGAAAAAAACACCATTAAATCACATTGGAACAAAAAAACACTGCATTTTATCGGTATGGCAGAACGTGACAAGACAAAATCATGGCATTGGCATTTACTGCTAATCGCACCAAATCATCATACAAATAAATTAAAAGCAGCTGCAAATAAAACTATAAAAAACATGAAGTTAAGCGAAGAAACAATACATATAACCCCAATAAAAAATAATCCACAATATGTTATTGGGTATTGCTTAAAAGAATTAGATGCAGATAAAAACACTCGCTTTGATAGCGACAGACTGATATTTTCATGGGACTTATTTGATTTAAAATACAAATCACATAAACCGCATAAACCTAAGGTTTTAAATAAACAAAACCATTAAAAACCCACATTTTCTGCATAATACAAGAAAAACACAGCAATAAAACAGCCGATTGACGTTCCGTCAATCGGTTTTTCCTTATTACCTTGTCGGTAATATTATACCAGATTCAATAAGTTATTTCAACAAAGTTTATATAAACACTATAAAACCAGTACTTACATCAAACATACCGGACATATAATCTGAAAAAGGGTGTACAGGGCATTATTTAACAAAACCAACACCCCCTATCCCCTATATTAAAAAACATATTTCAATGATAAACCACCCGTATGACTAACCATATCTGTATGTAATCTTAAATCATAATTTAAGCGTAAATTTATGCCACCAATATTATATTCAGTCCAAATACCAAGTTCTACCCCCAGCGGTCGTTCTGTATCTTCTATTTCAAAATTATATTTATACCCCAATACATCTAAATCTACTTTATTGTCTGGTTGTGTAACATCATATTCAACAAATGCACGACCACCCAATACAAAATCACCAATCGCATGTTCATAACCCGCCCCTGCAACAACACTATAAAAATCAGTTTTTGATTTTTTTAAGTATTCACTGTTTTGATTCAATTCTATATTTGTGTATCTGATACCAATTTCTGGACTTAACCCGTATTCTGTTTTATAGCCCACCATAACCGATGCAAATAAAGCAGACACATCACCATTATTCAATTCACTATCTACGTACTCGTAATCTGCAAAGTTATACGCAACCAACCCATTTACATAGAATTTGTTTGGTTGCCATTTTGAATATAAAAATACACTGCTTGTATCAAACAATATATCAGACGGATTTACATCTATATCAACATTTGAATAACTATATCCCGCACCAATTAAAACACTATCTGACAACCGTAAATCCGCCCCCAGAACAATACCCAGTCCATTTGTTGAATAATCATATTTACCAGACTTATTAATTGAATTAAACAATGTTGTCCCCCAAACAGAAAACTTATCTTCATTAAACCTTGTATTACTAAACACAGAATTATAAATATTAATATTATGTTGTTTTACAACGTTTCTTGAAATTCCAATTACAGATAAGTCCACCAATTCAGAAAAATTATTCACAACCCAATCATCAAATTGATTTTTAATCTGAGTAAATGGATACTCGTTACCTATATAATCAGTAAAATACGATTTTAACCAATCAAATGTTATATCCGTATAATTAAAAACATATGGGCTATTCGGGTCTTCATATTCGCCACCACTACCATCCCCCAGCCAATGAATCGCAGTAATTGTTAACGTCTTATCAAATGGCTTAAAATAATACCGTTCATCTGAAATACTTGTTAAATCATCTCTCTTTGCTGTATATGGGTCTTCTATAAAATAAACGGTATTATCATAATACTCTAAAGTTAAATCCACCGCATGTGCAGAAATTACACAAAATATACCAATAAAACCAAATATTATCTTTTTCATACCACACCCCTTGTAAAAAACACCGCCAATAAGAGATATTGACGGTCGGGCGTTTCCAAAAATCATACTGTAAATGACTCCCATTGCGTTCAGGTTGCCCTTATTGTATTACAACAGGTGGCCCGACCAAAGGTCAGGCATAACGATGCGAATGCACCATTTGCAAAAGTGGATAACGATGCATATCGCACCGTACAGTATGGGCTTTTGGAACCCGAACCCGCTAGTCCCCTATCGGATTCAATACTTATAATAACAGTAAATACCTATAAATGCAAAAATTAATATCAATCATCCACCGGCTCTAATCCATAACGCTGTAAATATAAAACCACAGCCGCCATAATTTCTATCGCCCAATCAACAACATCTTCTTCCATCGTCTCGGATATAACACCGTACGACATTATATTAACGTGTTTAAAATCACAATATTTGTCATACATGTGTTCAAAATTCCCATTATCCAGTCCGTCAAAAGTTTTAGAAAACGCTCTAACATACCCCTGTGGGTCTGGTCGCACATAATTAGAATATATCAACGATTTTTTATCGGCATTGCTACCATCACTATATTTTAATTTCTCTAAAATTTCTTGATGATTTTCTTTGTCTGTTTTGTCGTTTTTTAATTTTTTGATTATACAATCACCAATCGGTGCAAATATTTTCAATTCCGCAAAATATGCATTCCATGCAGAATCCTTATGAAAATCATCATCCCATGACAATATTTTAACCATTTGACCAGCTGACGAACGTGCCAGATATTTATTCAGATTTTTTAAACGTTCTTTTTCGGTTTGTTTATCCTTGATATAACTAAGCACAGCACACGTTTCCAACACATTACCCGCAACCAAAAACGCATCATAAAATCGTCTGTTATCACACAATAAATCAAACGACTTCAGCCCATTTGCAATTCTGTCATACAGATTCCATACAACAAAATCAAACATTGATTCTGTTCCGACAAAATTTGGAATTTTTTCTGGCACAAAGGCTTTAATTATCACCAAATCTTTCAGTGTTTTCATTTCCCACATAACACACCGCCATTCAAAGAAACACCAACTGGCCATACGACCAGTTGGATTATTTATTACAAACAACATGTACCCTTAGTACATTCACAACGATGACCAGCACGCTTTAATGCCTTGTCTTTCGTTTCCTGAGAAAATGCAGGTGGACTTTTATGATTTGGGTCGCAGTATGTACTTGTGTTTTGATGACATTTTTTGCACAAAACACGTGCATTATCCAAGTCTTTACCACCATCAATACGGATATGATGAACTTCCAAGTCCCATGTTCTTGTACATCTTGACATGATATACTCCTTTAGTTATGTCAAGTTGGCAACCATACCTAACACAAAGTAATTGCCTTCGATTCGGGACTCTGTTATAATATGCATTGAGAGGGGCATATCATTAGGTATCCCAGTGATTAAGATTGTTGCTATATGCAGCAGTCTTTTTCACAACATATAGCCAACAAACCAACCACATAACCACAATATATAGTTTTTAATAAAACATAACAATACATAAAAATTCAATTTTGTTTACTTTTTGCTTTACTTTAAAAAAAGCGGATTTTCTGCATGTTTGACGCGGAAAACAGAATCGGTATATTAATACCAAATACATATTTGTGTAAAAAAATCAAACTTTATAACACCCCTAACTGATTCGGATTACTTAATTTTTATTCCGAATCACCAACAAACCCCAGCATTTTGTCTGTGGCGGTTTGCATTGAATCACGAATTGGGTCAACGGTCAGACGACTGTACACCTGTGTTGCGCTGGTTGATTTATGGCCAAGGGATTTACCAATAACTGGCAAACTTGCCCCAGATATTGCCTGCCATGAACCCATTGTTCGCCGCAAATCGTGAATCCGCATATCCTTGATATCCGCAACTCGCAATAATTCCTGCCACGGACGTTTTGGGTCTTCAAAATGTCCACTGGCACTTTTATTACTAGGCAACACCCAACCTTTTTTCTTGCCTTGGTTGATTTTTAACAACAATTCACGCAACTGATTGACTATTGGAATCTGTAACGGTTGCCCACCTTTGGAATCGGGCACATATATCAGACCAGATGCAAAATCCACGTGTTCCCAGCGCATAGTCAAAACATTATTACGCCGCATTCCTGTGAACAGCGATATCATCACATAGTTCTTGAACACATTGTTTTTCACATCACATAACGCCGCCCAGAACCTTTTTAATTCATCACCATTCAAGAATCTATCACGACTTTTTTCTGTAAATTTACGAATTCCGCCGGCCGGATTACCACGCAACCCCATTAAGCCCTTTTTCACCGCTATCACATACATATGCTTAATCAACGACAACACCCGATTGGCTGTATATGGACTGTGTGTCTTTTGTGTTTCTGCATGCAGACGTTCAATTTCATCTGGTTTAATGCTTAATAACTTACGATTATGAAATTGGCTAAGCCGATGTTTAAAGACACTGTCATCATTTTCTACCGAATGTGGCTTTTTATAAATCAGCGAATATTCGGGTTTATAGATGTTTTCATAAAACTGCCGAAAGGTTATATCGTTCAAATTTTCACGCCGTTGTAAAGTCGGGTCTTGCCCATTATCTGCCATTTCTTTCAGTGTATGTGCCTGACGACGTGCATCGTGTAATTTAGTCTGCCCCACACGACCTATTTTTATTCGCTTTGGTGTGCCTTGAAATTTCATATAGGCATAATACGTCTTGGTGCCACCATATGTTATAATCACACACAGTCCATCACGACTGCCTGTATCATAATACACCACCTGACCCGATGCAGGAACGGCCAAGTTTTCCAACGCCCGTTCTGTAAAATTGATACGATTAGTTGCCATTTTTTAACAGTTTTTCCAATTCCTTGATGTCAGATTTGTATTCTTCAACAGCAATGTTTTTTTCTTCCTGTTTTATACGTAATTTATACTTTACATATTCCGCACTGGCGTGTCGCAAAGCTTCTACACGAGATACTTTACCAGCATTTGTTAAAATCCGTTTTTTATTGAATGTCAAAAATGAATTTAATTCTTCTTCCCATTCTTTCATAAATATAGGTTCTTCTGCATTCGCCTTATGTTCTGCAAAATCCAAGAACATATTTATAATATATTTTAACTCTTCTAATTCTGGTGCAGTCAAATAATTCTTCGCAATAGCAATATCTGATTTTGTAATATCACCCTTTGCCATATTATCCCATGTTTGTAAATTCATGTGTTCTTTAGTGGAATCTGCACGACTTTTTATTAATTCTGCCGACGTTTGCCCCGTAATAGCATAATGCACCTTGTTTTGAACTGTGGCAAAAAACATAATTGTCATTAACTTATCATGATTATAATCTGCAGATAAAGCATAAATATCTTTTAATTGTTGATACAACATTTTTTCAGATGTACGAATATCTTTGATACGTTCACGCAGTTCTTTAAAATATTGTTTATCAAATTTATTTCCCTGCTTAAAACGTTCGTCATCCAGCGCAAACCCCTTTTGAATATATTCATGCAGAACCTTGGTCGCCCATATACGAAATTGTGTTGCTTTTTTAGAATTAACACGATAACCAACCGCAATTATCATATCTAGGTTATAGTGCAAAATAGGTTCTTCTACTTCTCCACGAAAGCCACGGTTTACGACTATTCGGAAATCCCGAATCGTCGTGTTTTCCGCCAATTCTCCAGAAGAGTATATATTCTTTATGTGTTCATTTATATTCGGAACATTGGTTTCAAATAATTCCGCTATCTGTTTTTGACTAAGCCATAAAGTATTTTCACCTGCTTGAACATTAATAGCTGGTTTTCCGTCTTGATTATACAAAAACAATACCTTGGGCAAATTTATATTTTCCGTCATCAAATACACCTTTTCTTTCTTCAGTCATACGAATAAATCGTACAGCTTAAATTTACACAAATCACAATAAATTTATTATGACCCGTTATCTTTTTTGTTTTGCTACCTATTTGCTACTGATATCACAAATTTTCACATTTTGCTACCAATTTTTATTAAATCTTGTTAAAGTTATTATGCGACATAATACGCAGAAAATCAAGAAAAATTAAACAATATTAAACATTATTAAACACTTGACCTATTAACTGAAGGTCGTTGGTTCAAATCCAACCCCCGCAACCAGTTAAATAAATAAAATACACCCTTGTGGTGGATTTTTTTTATTTTAGTGTGTTGCAGGATTTGAACCAACGAGTTAAGGTGGTTCAGTGCAAGGATTAGGCGATTAAAAAGCGCCGGTTTGCCAACGGCAAAAATCCGCAGCCAATGAAGCGAAGCGAAATAAATCCAACCCCCGCAACCACGAATTTTCTAAAAATACCGCGTTTGCGGTATTTTTGTTCAGAAAATTCAGTGTCTCGCCGTAGCATTCCGCGAAGGCGGACTGTTTCAACACATACAAAAAGTTCGAAAGTAAAAATTTAAAAAGTGGCGAAAAATCGCCACTTTTGAACTAGCTATTTTTGATAAA
>JAZNGD010000024.1:0-9790 GCA_045576255.1 Candidatus Enterousia sp. | reverse complement strand
TTAGCATAGCAAGGCCGTTTGAAAAACATACATTTACATACCGCAAACCGATTTGACCCAAATTTTTTGTTCCACGATTTCAATACTGATTTCTAGTTGATTTCAATGATGATTTCAACCAGAAAAATTATATACACTTTTCCCCACCCCAGCACAACGGAACCCCGTCCGTCGTGCAAGAGAAAAAACCACCGCCCAATTGGGCGGTTGTGTAAACGCGCTTAATCACAAACATTGACAGCGTAATATTGGTCATAGTCCATAAATTCGGGCGCGCCACAGTATAAGCGATAGCCACAATTCGTGTTTTCCCAACCCAATTTTTCCATTGTACTGTATGGAATAATGTTTAACAAACAGTAGCCGGCTTTTGCATAAGAGTTAGGATTGAATGTGGACAGGAATTTGGCATTTTTTGTCTTGTTTGCAATCTTTAACAAAGCCTCAGATTCTGGCAGACGGATTAAAAAATCACCTTGTTCACCAGTTGTTAATACTGGCTCGCATTCTTTACCACACTCAAGCATCGCATCTTGGATTGTCTGCGAGTCATTTAATCCTGCCTCATCAATATACTTAAACAGCCTTTCAACAACTTCGCAGGCATCCTTTTCATGTTCATACAGTCTGCCGTCGTTTGAATAAAGGCGCATATTTGAATAGTCCCAATTTGGACTAATCTTTATTGCCGCTTCAGCTGTCAAATGATGACGGCCACGATGTGATATGTATAAACGATCACATTCTTCATTATCACAATATACCTTATCAACAATAGTGGTTATGCATTCTTCAATCTTGTTTGGCATTTTGTAGTCATGGTTCCAAGGTGCATTTGCTGACCAATCGTCTCCTACATACTCTTCCTTTGTTGGCGTGCAAGAATACCCCACATTAAATCTTTTGCCATCATGTAGCGAATATTCCCCAACAAAACCCAGGTCGAATTGCAGAATTGTTTTGCTGCCAATATCACCATAGATGCTAAACTTGGCTAAACGATCTGTGTCTGGGAAAACACCTTCATAGTCCACAGAAACACGCCCAAACTCGCCCATGGATTTTTCTTCCTTGCTTTTATAAAAGGTGGATTCCTTACCATTAACGACAAGAACAGCATGATCGTTGTATGCTTTAACATCAACCAGTACAGGGACTTGATTCTTATAATCATCAACCGTACGCGGCATGGAAACTGGTTTTTGCCAATCGTTGTACATTCTACATTCTAATTCAACGGATGTTGTTGGTCTGTCACATGCGGTTAACGCAAGAACCGACAATAAAATAAAAGTCTTTTTCATAAATTTTCTCCTGTTTTATTTTTATATAAAACCGCCCAAATCAAGGCGGTCGGGGAGTTGCTAAATCAGTGTATTAGTGATTCTGTTGCTTTCGGGTTGCCCCTGTTGTATAGCAAACAGCCCCCCGACTTATTAAGTCAGGGATAAATCACGACACAAAACCACAGGAATGACATCAGATAACGATGCCATTAGCAATTTTGCACCGAATACACTGGGCCTAGCACAGCCCCGAACCCATATCCCTATGGATTCATTTCATAGTCTATCACCAAAAATCAAAAAAGTAAATTGAATATATTAGTCATCTGCTTATTGTGGGCATGGCCGTTTAAAAAACATACATTTACATACACTCTGGGACAAAAGTCGCAGGTTTCTGCGGTTTTGTGGGGCTCATAACATACGACAAATTTCTTCTAAAAACGCTTGACTTCTGGGTTTTTTTAGTATATTATAAGCAACGCTATTCGGGCATAGTTCAGTCGGTAGAACAACGGACTGTTAACGGCCCCAGAGTTCTCCCCCTAATAGCCGATAATTGTGAAAAAATGCGCTAATAACCGCTGCTTATTAAGAAAAGGAATTTGACCGTTTACGCTAAAAGTCTATCAATATATGGTTTAACTCCAGATAACGTTTTACACGTGGTTTACACAGAACGTGTTTACACACAGTTTACACCACCTTTTCAACCCCGCAAAATACCTTAATGCCATTCCGTTGTCCTTGCTACACACGGTTTACACACCGGCCACACACAAAAGTGATTTATACAGTCAAAAAAACACCAGGAGCACGGACTTTCATTCTCCTGTTCTCACCACACATGGTTTGAATTGATTAAATACAAAGCGAAAAATATATATTATTTTTTCTTAAACAATACCGATGGACGATGACCGGAACCCGTACGCATCTTTCCAGTTGAAACAACCTTGGTTGCAATAGTCCGTCTGAATGCAGCAGGTATCAATTTGCGCCCAAGAATTATTTCATAAACCTGTTGTAATTCTCCTAGTGTGAATTCACGTGGCATCATATCAAACACTATATCAGTATATTCGATTTTATTGCGCAGACGTTCAATACCAGTACGGATAATTGTTGCGTGATCAAACGCCAAATCTTTATCGGTCAAAGTCAAATCATCAGATGTCAGCAATAATTTTCCGTCAGCCAATTCTATATCAAACCATTTGGCATCACGCGCCCCCGAATAATGCAGGTTGTTTTTATTTATCAATGCCATATGAGCAATTGAAAAGACACGTGTTCTGGGATCACGATTTACATCATCAAATGTATATAATTGTTCCAAGTAAATATCGCCAACAGCCCCAGTTTCAGAACGCAAAATTCTGTGTGCTGCATCCAGCGCAGTTTCTTTGATTCCAACAAAACCACCAGGCAAATTCCATTTACCTATTTCGGGATAATCATCACGACAAACCAATAATACGCTGAACGACTTTTTATCAGACTTGCGCCAATTTTCAGCCAAATTATTTGACACAGAAAATATCAACACGTCTGCTGTAACGGATGGTCGGTCAAATGCGGACGCGTCATAATGTGCCAAGAATTCCTTTTCTGATGAAAATGTTTGGTTTTTGTCAGACATATCTTCCTACTTTGTTTTATACCTTTGTATTTTGGCAAGAATATACGGCATTGTCAATTCTTTGATTTCATCCGGCCAGGTTGCTCTGTTCTTAAAGTAATCTAAAAATAGTTCTGGGGTCCAATTTTTGCCGTTATATGCTTTACTGGCCGCAATGGTGTCGCATACCATTTCCTTTATATATTTTTCTGGAATTGGCGCGATTTTGCCGTTTGTTCTATCAACCCAATATTCCCAATGATGTTTGTTTCGGTTTGTATGCTGTATCCAAGACACCGAATATCCATATTGTTGCTTTTCTATGTTGATTGGCGATTGGTTGCCAGCATAAAATTTAGCGAGCCGAAATTCACTGGGACGGAATTTTGATAAATCATGTGTTAATCCCTGCCATATAAGACCATATTCGACACATTCGCAAAACACATAGTATTTGTGTGTCATTATTTTCTTAAAATGCAGCCAGTAATTTTTTATCATTTTTTTATTCCTTTTATCTTTCACGAACCTTTATTGCAGGCGCCATTTGAATACGTTTAAATGCCATAGCATTGTATTTCTTTCTTATATCCGCCATTTGTTCATTTTCATCCTGCTCCCCAGCCTCGATTTTTTGTAAATATGCGTCAAGTATTGAATATTCTGGCAAAGAATCAATATCTTTTTGATTCGGCGACAATTCTGCTGTTGGTGCACGACTTATAATCGCCCTTGGGATTGCCGGATATAATTCTGCCATTTGATATACTTCGGTTTTATATAAATCGCCAATCGGCATTACCGCACCGCAAGTGTCACCATATAATGTACAATATCCCATTGCTGCTTCGGACTTGTTTCCACAGGATAACACCATCCAATTATACTCGTTTGAATATGTCATACAGATATCGCCACGAATACGTGCTTGGATGTTTTCTGTTGTGACACGACGTTGTGGTACAAAAGGCAAAGTTTTTAATACACAATCTACACGTGGTTGAATATCTATAAATTCGTGATGATTGCCGATATTATAAGCCATTTGTTTTGCCAGATTTACACTCATTGCGGATGTGTTTTTTGTTGTCATCATAAATGTATGAACGTGATCTGCACCTAAGGCCTCGGCTGCCAAAGCCAAAACTAACGCAGAATCCATTCCACCAGACAAACCGAATACAACATCGCTGAATTTTCGACTTTGTACAAATTCGCGCAGGTCTTTAACCAAGTTCGCTTTTACTTTTTTTATGTCTTTCATTTTCTATCCTTTTATCTAGTTTTTTGAATTTGTTTTGCCGCTATCAACGCATTTCCACACGTGATACGATCACTGTCTTCTTCATGACTTGGAACAAAAACAATAACATCCCAACCCATTTCCACCAACGGTCTTTCAAATTGGCGATATACATCATAATCATCGTATGATGTGGTAACATCAAACCCATTTTTTACCGCTGACTTTGTTTCGTGTATCGGGGTTATTTTAACGATGAACTTTTTTGGATCGAATAATTGAGTCAAACGTTCCGCATCCAAAATCGTGTCTTTGGTAACCGCAAAATTCAATGTATATTTACGTCCAATTGGTTGTGGCAAGGTTTTTGCCAATTCAGATATTGCTGCCAAATTTAAACTTCTATTATTAAACTGATAATCGCGTTGCGCATCGTCTGTTGAATTTATACTAAATTGTAGTCCTGCTTCGCCACGATAATCGATGTTTTTAATGTTGCACCAATCCAAAACAAACTTTGTCAGATTGTTATTGTTTTTTGGCAACATCGTTGAAACCACCGGATGTACCGTTTGGGCAACTATATATTTAGCCACCAATTCGCGTAATTGACCCTTGGTGAAAGCCAGAACATTCGGGTTAAATGTTGGTTCGCCCATTCTAGCAAAATGCACGTTGAATCTGTCTGTGTTTTTGATAGTTTCATTTTGTAAAATGGTTTCTATTTGATATGCTAATTCTTCAACAGATGCGTTACCAAAAAAACCATATTTTGGACAATCACAAAATTTGCAATTCATGGGGCACCCCTTTTGGGTGCTGATTGTTGCCACCCATTTTTGTGTTAAATCCACAGTTTTATGCTGCACGCCATTGATTTCTTTGTGTAACCCCAAGAAGTCCGCTTTGATATTGTTTTCTTTGCCATAATCACCGACAGTCAAGAATTCCAAACGATGTTCGGTATCAACATAAATTTTGCCGGTATGTGTATTAACTATTTCCATTGTTATTACCTTTGTTTTTTCATTTGTTTTGATGTGATAAGTTTTAGCTTTGTTGTATTGAATTCGGAAACAATATCATCTATTTGCTTGTTTATGCCACGACATAAATCTTGCACAACTGTCACATGATAACCGCGATCCAAGTATCCTTTTATTGCATACTTAACACAGAAATCACTGGCAACCCCTATAACATACACATGTGTATATTTAGGTCCTAATCCACATAAAAACCTTTCAATCTTGTCCGGTTGTTCCCATACATCAAATTGATTTTTCAAAACTTTATGGCAAGGATGAAGAAAGCTACCGCGCACATCCACAGCAAGTTCCCACCCCTTGGTTCCATACAAACAATGCGGTGGAAACAGTTTTGATTCTTCTGTTTTCTTATACGTTTCGCGATAATGTGTATCAAATGTCGCGATTGTTGTATCAAAGTCAACAGAATTCAAAAATTCGTTTACTGGTTTAATCAAAGATTCTGCACCGGTGACAGGCAATTTACCGTTTGCCAACACAAAATCGTTTTGCATATCAACTATGTGTAAAAGTCTACTTTTCATTTTATTACCTCTTTGTTATTTTGTACGTTGTAAAATTTGGCTTAACACCATTTCTGTTTGTTTTTTATAAAGTCTTTGTTCTATTTCGGCGTGATATTCACAAGAATTTGTTGCTCGTTTGTATTTTTTATCCAGCCTACCCAGGTTGTGAGCTGTGGCGGCTGCGATATCTTGAACATCACGTTGCATAACATCTTTGTCTATTACGCCGTCACGCACGACACGAACCATTGGTTTATAAAACATTGTGTTTTTATCGTATGTGCGTTCAATACCGTTCTTTGCATTAACGCTGATTATTGGAAATTCCAAAGTTCCATATGATTGTTCGATAAAGCCATGCGATGTTATAACGTCCCCCATAAAATTGCCGTTACCATCTAACATACGAAGTATTTCTGTGGCCCCTGGGATTGTACGTTTGATTGCATCCCCAGATATTTTCATTTTATCGACCCCATTGATGCTTTTTAATTTATAGACACCACCCAATGATGGCTGGTCTGCGGCAGTCACAAGATTTGTTCCCACCGCTAAAATATCGACCTTTGCACCGTTATCCCATAATTTTGATATAGAATATTCATCCAAATCATTACTTGCGATAATTTGGCAATCGTGCAAACCTGCGGCATCTAATAATTGACGCGCCTCAATAGACAATTTGGCCAGATTACCGGAATCCAAACGGATTGAATCCAAATGCACACCTGTTTTTTTGGATGCAGCAATCGCGTTTTTAACACCTTGGATTGTATCATATGTATCAACCAAGATTGTGGTGTTTCCTTGGTTGTGCAAAAGCCAGTTTTCAAAAGCCTCAATTTCGGTATCGTGGCGCATTACAAAACTATGTGCGTGCGTTCCAACCCAACCCAGATTATATTTACGTGCCGCATCAGCATTTGATGTAGTCAAAACACCACCAACGGCTGCGCTGCGTGTTGCACGCATACCATACATATCTTGTGCGCGGCGCAACCCGAATTCCATTACTGGACGACCACCTGCGGCATTAACTATGCGTGATGCTTTGGTCGCGATTAAACAAGATGCGTTTAATCCATTCAATATTGCGGTTTCGACCAGACCAACCTGCCACTCTGGACCAGATACGCGAACAATTGGTTCGTTTGGAAACACCAATTCGCCCTCTGGGACAGCATCAATTGTCAAAGATAATTTTTGATTACGCAAAAATTCCAAAAATTCGGGTGTAAATGATGGTGCGCCATCTTTGTTTTTGCAGCTTGCTAACCATTTAATAGTATCTTCTGAAAATCCGTAATCAGATAACCATTCTAAAAATGGTCCCAATCCTGCTGATACAGTATAGGCACCACCGAATGGATTTTTGCGAATAAACATTTCATAGGTTGCAGGCTCAAGCGCTTTGCCCTCTAAAAATGAAGTATGGGCCATTGTCAGATGATATTTATCTAACCACATTTTTTCAAGATTACTGTCGCGCAAAATTTCCAAATATTTTTCACGCAGATTTGTATCCGAAATTGTGTCTGCGATTTTGAAAAGTTCATCAATTTTATTTGTCATTTTTAATCCTTTTGGTTTTATGGTTTTTGTTATTTACAAAATGATAATAATACAATGATATTATTATTGTCAATATATTATTATCAAAAAGTTAAAAACACATAAAAACAGTGTAAAAACAACAAGAAAGGCCCTTTATTATTTTTTGAACAAAAGACTGGACAAATTGCAATAAATACGGACAAATACGACAACCGTAAAAGGATTGTCTATGAAATATACGCATTTTGACGATATTGAACCAAGTAACAAGACTGATTTTATTATGCTTTATTTTGCGGCTTGCCGATCTTTGCGAGAACTTGAATCTGCAATTCGCCGAACAAACGGCGGCAAATTGAGCTGCCGCCAGGCATGGTTACTCCGCCGCATCCAGCGCAAATTGTCCCAAATGGCCGCATTTTGGAAGAATATATTGTAATACATATTATTATGACTTAAATAAAAGACATATAAACATTATTAAACGTTATGGAGACACTGTTAGAATCGCTCCTTACATACACGGATTATTTACTGAAATAACACTTTAATTTTGTTTCTGTCATATCTATCACAGTAGAATAAACCGAACCCAAAAAATTCTTCATATCATTTGAAAGCTTTTCTGTTGACACACCAGGCTGAGCAATAGCGAATTCAAACTGTACATTTTTATAAGTTAACGCTTTTTTTATCTCCTTCAAATCCGCGATACCACCTTTATAAAAGCGTAGCCCTTTTAATATTCCTGTAGCATTTCTATACTCGATATGTTTTATAAGCTCCTCTGGATTCCATTTATACCTGAGAGAAACTATCGCTTGACCGGCAACTTCATACAAATCTGATATTCTAGCACCAGCAATTTGTTCAGAATATTTACAATGCACCATCTCAAAAAGCACGTTTTCTTCATCAACAAAGATACCGATTACATCCGCAGATTCTCCAGAATTATCATCATTAAATATGATTGTAGCACCACGTTCAGAAAGTTTGTTCATAATATATTCTTGAATAGAATGTTCCCTTCTGGTTATCCCCTTATAAAGGGACTCTGTTTTGTAATCTACATCTGTCCAATCAAGAATCTCTATTCTATCAGCTGGAATTTGAATTATTGGTTCCTCTCCATAGTCAGTATGAATACAACCAGATATTGTCGCACCATTTAGCAAAAACATTGTTGGTGGATTAACCTCAAAAAATTTTTTCAAAGATATTCCTGAACTATACAACCCTTCAATCATTATATTACACTCATCTAAACCTAAAATTTCAAAACCTCTCTCGCCTCCTAATATCATAGAAAAATTTATCTCTTTATCAAAAAACAGTAACTTAAATTCAGCTTTAGTATCTTTACATGAAATAGTTTTTAATTCACATTCTGATAAAAGCAAAGATTTCTCAGGTGATTCACCGATTGTTATTTTATGCAATCTATCATATAAAGATTCAGACCAATCGGTTGCTAATACAACAAGCCCTTCCGGAAAATTGGTAATTTCTTTTTTTGATGCCGAATCCGCCAATAATTCATCAGAATTGATGCTTGTATCCGTTATTAGCTTTCCCATATTAACGCACCAATTTTTCCATTCTTTTAAATTACCTACCCTCGCAGGGCTCCATACTTTTCCTTTCACTGAAGCCCCGACACTCACCGGCTCACCCTCTCTATAACCAACACCTATAAAGTCAGACTTTTGATATCTTTTACCCGCTTTCCATCTTGTAAGTTCAGTGGTGACGTCCGCACCAATTAAGCTAGAATATCTATGTAAGTGGTTCGCTGGTTTAAAAATGCCCGCCTTCAAGATACTTAGTCGTTTTATAGAATGAAATGAGCGAAAAACATCGTCTCCCATTATTCTTTGTGCAGCATTATTAGTTATAGCAGCAACAAGCAAATCTACGTCAAAACGCTTTTCTGTATAACACACATATAAAAGTTTTGATGATGTATCATAATATATAGCTATAAGATCCCATTTTTGGTCGCGCATTTTATTGTTTTTCGCCCATTTCACTTTTTCCCTTTTCTGGGTAGTAAAATAAAAAATATTTTCTGTTGTATTTACAAATGGTTGTGATAGGGAATATCGTTTTAAATCAAATGCCGTATTAAATTTGCTCCAGTCAACAGCATCTGTACGAAAACAAACAAAACTTAAGGCCGGGTAAACCAGTTTTGGATTAAGTTCTACATCTGGCGAATCAAATCCTGTATAAGGCTTGCAACCTTGTAAAAATGTTAATAAAGATTCTGCTTCGCGCTTTTTTGCATCTGCAATATCGCTAATGAGATTTTCCCAACCGACTCCCTCTTGAAAAAGATTTTCTAATTCTATAGATATGTCTTCATCCGCATAATTCACAACAAATGAAGCTTCTCCTAATCCTTTTTGAGTACGAGTAAATCTACCAATAAATTGTAATAACACAGATAGAGATTTATGAATATCATGAACAGCGGCTATGTTAAAATCTGGATAATCAAAACCTTCTTTTAACATATCAACACAAAT
>JAZNGD010000023.1:0-24103 GCA_045576255.1 Candidatus Enterousia sp. | reverse complement strand
TGGTGGCACTGCACAGCCATATATGTTCCAGGGTACATTCCAAGGTTGTACGAACCTGACCACAATTCCAGAAACTTTGTTTGATGGTGTGACGGGCGCGGCGGAGAATATGTTTAGTCAAACGTTCTATGGTTGTACATCATTAACAGAAATCCCAAGTACATTATTCAGTGGTGTTGATGGTGCGGCGGATTATATGTTTAGCAGTACATTCGGTAACTGTACATCATTACAATCAATCCCATCTGGTTTATTCAGTGGTGTGACTGGCGCGGCAACTGATATGTTTAGCGGCACATTCCATGGTTGTACATCATTGCAATCAATCCCGTCTGGTTTATTCAGTGGCGTTGATGGTGCGGCGGATTATATGTTTAGCAGTACATTCGGTAACTGTACATCATTACAATCAATCCCATCTGACTTATTCAGTGGTGTTTCGGGGGCTGCAAATTGGATGTTCCATAGCACATTCGCAAATTGTACATCATTGCAATCAATCCCATCTGGTTTGTTTAGCGGCGTGACGGGGGTTGCGCAACAGATGTTTGGGGATACTCGTGGTGGAACGTTTTCAGGATGTACATCTTTGACAGCAATCCCTGTTGACTTGTTTGCAAATATTACCGGCACGCCAGTCACTTATGCGTTTTCTGGTATTTTTAAGGGTGCATCAAATATCACAAAGTTTGTTGATGCCAATGGTAATACGGTTTCTACATATGTTCCAGAACAGTTCTTTGGTAATTTGACAGCACCTGCAGAATACAATTCGAATATGTTTGCAGATGTATTTCTTGGCACAGGTTTGGCAGAGGTTTGCCCAGATGGTTATGTAAACGCAAATCCATATTATGCAGACGCAATCGCGCCAAAGGTTGTTTGTATCCTAGACTCAGAATTTACAATCACGACGCTTAATTTAGCTGCGCAGACAACGTTCAGTTTTGATATTTCTGCAGCTGGTGATTTTGTGGTTTATTGGGGTGATGGACAAGAATCTGTTGTGTCTAACCCAACTGCGGAAAAAGTATCGATTTCTCATACCTATGAAACGGGTGGTGTAAAAACAATTGGATTAGTAGGGCAGGCAACAGAATATTCGGATTTTGCAGCAATATCGTTTAAAAATAATTTCTTTGTCGCATCTGTTGCGGGCAGTTTAGGTGCAGTATTTGGAACATTAAGTGATGGGACGGTGCCACTGTTTACATCGACTTTTGCGGGTTGTTCTAACTTAAAGTCGATATCAGGTAATTTGTTTGCTGGTGCAACGGGCGTTCGTGATATGATGTTCTATGAAACATTTAAGGATTGTATACAGTTGGAAACTGTACCAGAAACATTGTTCAGTGGTGTAAATGGTGCTGCAAACAGCTTGTTCCGCGATACGTTTAACGGCTGTACATCGCTTCAATCGGTTTCTGAAAATCTGTTCAGTGGTGTAAGTGGCGCCGCTGATTATATGTTCAGTGGTACATTCAAGGCATCTGGGTTATATGAAGTTGTTCCATCTGGATTGTTCCGTGGGGTCAGTGGCACAGCGAACCGTATGTTTGCAGAAACATTTCGTGATTGTAAAAGCTTGGAATATGTGCCTGTTGACTTGTTCGCTGGTGTAAGTGGCGATATCAATAATGGAATTTTTGACAATACATTCAAAGATTCAGATATTGCACGTATTAATGCAGCGACTCGTGTTGATTATATTCCACGTGAATTCTTTGCAAATATGACATTGTCCGATGCAAATACAATTAATTATATGTTTGATGGTACTCAGTTGGCGACAGTGTGCCCAGACGGCTTTGTAAAGGATATGGCGTTGTCTGAAAAAGTTGCAACCAAGGCGGTTTGTTATCCAATCCCAGATTCAGAATTCAGCATCACAACCACGGAATTGGCGGCCGGTACTGATTTTGCATTCAATGTTTCCGCAAAGGGTGAATATGTAATTGACTGGGGCGATGGTGTATCTCAAACAATAAACAAGACAGATACAAATGTTGAGAATATTTCACATAAATATGAATATGCAGGCGCATATACAATTCGTATGTCAGGTCAGGCAACAGGGTATGTTAGCAGTGGGTATTCTGCGGCCATCAGTTTCAGCGATAATACAAAAATTGTGGCAGTTGATGGTTCGTTGGGTGCAATCTTTGGTACGCTGGCAGATGGTACTGCACCACGTTTTGTAGAGACATTTATGGGTTGTAGCAGCTTGACATCGATTCCAGAAACATTGTTCAGTGGCGTGACAGGTGTGATGGATAACATGTTTAACAGTACATTTGCTGGCTGTACAGGATTGACCGAAATTCCTGAAAGACTGTTTGCTGAAATTACTTCTTCTGCAGATTTTATGTTCACTTATACCTTCAGCGAATGCTCTGGTTTGACCAGCATCCCAGAAAATCTGTTTAGTGGCGTGACGGACGCTGCCGAAGGTATGTTTTATGGTACATTCAGTGGCTGTACAGGATTAACAGAAATTCCAGCTGGGTTATTTAGTGGTGTTGATGGTGCAGCAGAAAGTATGTTTGGTGGTACGTTTGGTGATTGTACAGGATTGACAACTGTGCCCGCTGGCTTGTTTAGTGGCGTTTCTGGTACAGCGGACAGTCTGTTTTTAAAGACATTTATGAATTGTACAGGCTTGACATCTGTTCCGGTTGATTTATTCGCAAATATTGTTGGTACCCCAGCTGCTGCTATGTTCAACAGCACTTTTGATGGTGCAACAGGCTTAGGCGGGATTAAATTAACAAGTGATTCGGTTGTTAATTATATTCCACGTGACTTCTTTGGACAGATGATAATTCCTGATACAAATACATTTAGTAATATGTTCGCGAACACCGCGTTGGCGACAACATGTCCAACAGGTACAGTTGCAGAAGAAACTTTGTCAGGATATGTATCTCCAAAGGTTGTTTGTGATGTTGATACTGCGATAAGTTCAGAATTTACAATCACAACTACTGAAATGACTGCTGGGACCGAGTTTGGTTTCAGTATTTCTGCAGCTGGTGAATTTGTGATTGATTGGGGTGATGGTGAAATTGAATCCGTGATAAATGATACACCAGAATATAAGTATATGTCGCACACTTATGAAAATGCAGGCGTATATACGATTGGTATTGCCGGTGATGCAACTGCGTATTCAACCAATGAATGGGATTCTGCGGTGTCATTTGGGTGGAACGGAAATATTGCAGAAGTTTCAGGCAGTTTGGGCGCAATATTTGGCACGTTGGGCGATGGTACATCACCACGCTTTGCGGGAACATTTAGCGGTTGTTCAAACTTAAAATCTGTCCCAGCTACATTGTTTAGTGGCGTTGTTGGCGCAACCAGCAATATGTTTAATTATACATTTGCAAACTCTGGGCTGACTGCCGTACCAGAAGACCTGTTTGCAGGTATATCAGGTAATGCAGAGAGCTTGTTTAACGGGACGTTTTCAAATTGTTATGATTTAGAAACTGTGCCATCGGGATTGTTTGACGGTGTCAGTGGTGCTGCAAATTATATGTTTGCATATACCTTTAGTGGCTGTCCAAAGTTGTCAAGTGTGCCTGCGGATTTGTTCGATGGTGTGTCCGGCGCGGCAGAAAATATGTTTGGAGATACGTTCAGCAGCACTGGGTTAACAAGCGTTCCATCAGGCTTGTTTAGTGGTGTGGTGGGTGCAGCAAACAGTATGTTCAGTTATACCTTTTATGGCTGTGAAAAATTGACAACTGTACCGGCAGATTTATTCGGTCAGGTTAGTGGTGCTGCAAATTATATGTTTAATGGCACGTTCAGTAATTCTGGGCTGGTGTCGCTGCCAGATGGTTTGTTTGCAGGCATCAATGGTGCGGCAGAAGGTATGTTCAGCTATACTTTCAGTAATAACAGTTCATTGGTAGAAATACCTTCTGGTTTGTTTGGCAGCAATATGACAGGAACTGCACCGTATATGTTCAGCGGGACGTTCTATGCTTGCAATGCTTTGACTAATATTCCGGTTGATTTATTTGCAAATATTACAGGTACCGTTGCAGATTATGCGTTTGGTTCTACGTTTGGTTATTCTTCGAATTTGTCAGGTATTAAGTTGACAGATGGTACGGTTGTAAATTACATCCCAGTAGAATTCTTTGAAGGTATGACTATTCCAAACACAAATCCATTTGGATATATGTTTGAAGGTACGCAATTGGCAACATCTTGTCCGAGTGGCTTTATACCAGATGAAAAATTAACAGAATATTTGTCGCCAAAAGCGGTATGTACTGCGTTGCCTGCGCCTGAATTTACAATCACGACAAATAATATGGCAGCAGGAACAACATTTAATATCAATATTACAGCCGCTGGTGAATTTATCATCGATTGGGGTGATGGTGATGTTGAAGTTGTATCTAAGTTAAATCCAGGATACGAAGCGTTTTCGCATACCTATAAAACGGAAGGGGTAAAAACGATTGCAATGTCTGGTCAGGCGACTGCATATTCAACTAATGAATGGGATGCGGCGGTGTCGTTTGGATGGAATGAAAGTGTTGCTGAAGTTTCAGGTAAATTGGGTGCTATTTTTGGCACATTACAAAATGGTCAATCACCACGCTTTATTGATACGTTCAGTGGATGTACAAATCTGACATCTGTACCAGAGATGTTGTTTGACGGTGTGACAAGTGCAACATCACAAATGTTCGCATATACATTCTATGGATGCAGCGGTTTGACAACTGTGCCTGTTGGCTTGTTTGGTGGCGTGACGGGTGCGGCGCCCAGCATGTTCCAAGGAACATTCAGTGGCTGTTCAAATTTATCAAGTGTGCCAGAAGGCTTGTTTGATAGCGTTGATACATCTGATGTTGATGCAACGGGCTTGTTTAATTACACATTCTATAATTGCGGTTCTTTGAAATCTGTGCCTGCGGGTTTGTTCGATGGCGTATCAAATGTGGCAGAAGGTATGTTTAATGGCACTTTCAGTGAATCTGGGTTGGAATCTGTGTCTGCTGGCTTGTTTGGCAATATTACAGGTACTGCGAATTATTTGTTTGCCTATACTTTTAGCGGTTGTAAGGGTATAACATCTGTGCCTGCTAACTTATTTGATAAGGTAAGCGCATCTTCAGAGGGCTTGTTTAATGGGACATTCAGTGCATCTGGTTTAACATCTGTTCCGTCAGCCTTGTTTGATAATTTCACAACTGCATCGGATTATATGTTCAGCAATACATTTAGCAATTGCGAATCGTTGTCTGAGGTGCCAGTTGATTTGTTTGCAAATATTACGGGCGAACCTGGAAATTATGCGTTCTATTCTACATTTGGTTATTCTTCGAATTTGTCGGGTATTAAGTTGACAGATGGTACGGCTGTAAATTACATCCCAGTAGAATTCTTTGAAAGTATGACAATTCCAAACACAAATGTATTCTATTATATGTTCAACGAAACAGGTTTGGCGACAGCATGTCCATCAGGATTGTTCCAAGATGAAAAATTGACAGAATATATGTCACCAAAGGCTGTTTGTGCGACAGATTTTGAATCTGAATTTACATTCTATTTGCAAAATGGAACTGCAAACTATGAATATGCGTTCGAACTTTCTGCAGCTGGTGAATATGTAATCGATTGGGGTGATGGCAGCCTTCCTGAATCTATTGTCAAGACAGAAACAGGTGTAGATAATATTACGCATACATATGAAAAGACAGGCTTATATACGGTTCGTATGATGGGGCAAGCGACCGCTTATTCTGAGGGTGATAGCTATGGTGTGATTGGTTTTGGCGCAGAACCTGACATGTTAGTGGGCGTTGAAGGGGCTTTGGGTGCAATCTTTGGTACATTGGCTGATGGTACAGTGCCAAGCTTTAAAGATACGTTTTCTGGTTGCACAAGTTTGACTAGCATCCCAGAAACATTATTTAGTGGTGTGACTGGCGTAACAAATAATATGTTTGAAGCGACGTTCTATGGTTGTTCAAGATTGACATCAATCCCAGAAAATCTGTTTAGTGGTGTGACGGGCGCGGCTTATGCTATGTTCGTCGACACATTCAGTGGTTGTACATCATTAACAGAAATCCCAAGTACGTTGTTCAGTGGTGTTGATGGTTCAGCGGATTATATGTTTAGCGGTACATTCGGTAACTGTACATCATTAACAGAAATCCCAAGTACATTGTTCAGTGGTGTTGATGGCGCGGCTGAGGGTATGTTTGGCAAGACATTCAGAGGCTGTACATCATTACAATCAATTCCAGAAACGTTGTTCAGTGGTGTTTCTGGCGCGGCTGCGAGTATGTTTAGTCAAACGTTCTATGGTTGTACATCATTGCAATCAATACCATCTGGTCTGTTCAGTGGTGTTAATGGCGTGGCGAGTAGTATGTTTTCCGGTACATTCGATAGTTGTACGTCTTTGATGTCAGTTCCAGTTAATTTGTTTGCCAATGTGTCAGGCACACCGGCGACCGGTATGTTTGACCACACATTTTCGGGTGCAACCAATTTGGCAAACATCACATTGACGGATGGGACAAATGTTAACTATATCCCACGTGAATTCTTTGGAAAAATGACAATTCCAGATACAAATACGTTCAGTAATATGTTCGCGAACACTGCGTTGGCGACAACATGTCCAAGTGGTTTTGCGGCAGATGCACAATTGACAGAATACGTATCGCCAAAGGCTGTTTGTGATGTTGTGCCGACATCTGAATTCACAATCACAACAAAAACGGTGACTGCAGGCGGTACAATGACATTTAATTTCAGTATTTCTGCGGCGGGTAATTTTACAATTGATTGGGGTGATGGTACGATACAGCCAATTACAAAGACGAATACCACAAATACATCGTATTCGCACACGTATACAAATTCTGGGACGGATGCAAAGTCGTATACGATTGGTATTGCGGGCGATGCAACAGGTTATAATACCGGCACGACTGTTGCAGCAATCAGTTTCAGTAGCAACACAAATATTGCAGCGATTGATGGCTCGTTGGGGGCAATATTTGGTACGCTGGCAGATGGTACTGCACCACGATTTTACAGAACTTTCTATGGCTGTACTGGTTTAACATCAATCCCAGAAACATTGTTCAGTGGGTTAGAAACCCCAACTGAACGTATGTTTAATGCGACATTCTATGGGTGTACGGGTTTGACGGAAATTCCAGCTGGTTTGTTCAGTGATGTGAAGGGTGCAGCTAATTATATGTTTACACAGACTTTTTATAACTGTAATAAATTGACAAGTATTCCAAAGGACTTATTCAGCGGTGTGACTGGCGTTGCAAATTATACATTTAGTCAGACTTTCCAAAATTGTACAGGTTTGACATCTGTTCCGGTTGGTTTGTTTGCCAGCGTATCAGGTACACCAGGTACGGGTATGTTCAGTCAAACGTTTTATAGCGCAACCAAATTAACAAATGTCGAATTAACAGATGGTACAAATATTAATTATATACCTGTGGATTTCTTTGGCAAAATGGCAATTCCAACAACAAATACGTTTCCTAATATGTTCTATAACACCGCGTTGGCGACAACATGCCCAACAGGTACTGTTGCAGAGGCAACTTTGTCAGGATATGTATCTCCAAAGGTTGTTTGTTTTGATTTGTCTGCGCAGCCTGAATTTACAATCACAACGAAAACGGTGGCTGCAGGCGGTACAATGACATTCAGTTTCAATATTTCTGCAGCAGGTCGGTTTGTCGTTGATTGGGGGGATGGTACAGCACAACAAATTGCAAAGACGAATACCACAAATACATCGTATTCGCATACGTATACCAATTCTGGAACGGATGCAAAGTCGTATACAATCGGTATTGCTGGTGATGCGACGGCTTACAATGCGACCAATGCAGCAATCAGTTTCAGTGGTAACACAAACATTGCAGAATTGGGCGGCAGTTTGGGTGCAATCTTTGGCGGCCCTGCACAGCCATATATGTTCCGGGGTACATTCCAAAATTGTACGAACCTGACCACAATTCCAGAAACATTGTTCAGTGGCATTTCTGGCGCGGCTGCTGGTATGTTTAGCAACACATTCTATGGCTGTACATCATTGCAATCAATCCCAGATACGTTGTTCAGTGGTGTTTCGGGGGCTGCGAATTCTCTGTTTAGCAATACATTCTATGGCTGTACATCATTACAATCAATCCCATCTGGTTTATTCAGTGGCGTGACGGGTGCGGCGGAGACTATGTTTTATGCCACATTCTATGGCTGTACATCATTACAATCAATCCCATCTGGTTTGTTCAGTGGTGTTTCGGGGGCTGCGAATTCTCTGTTTGCCAGTACATTCTATGGCTGTACATCATTGGAATCGATACCAGATACATTGTTCAGTGGCATTTCTGGCGCGGCTGCTGCTATGTTTAATGCCACATTCAGAGGCTGTACATCATTAACAGAAATCCCATCTGGTTTATTCAGTGGCATTTCTGGCGCGTCTGATGGTATGTTCCAGGGCACATTCAGTGGTTGTACATCATTACAATCAATCCCATCTGGTTTATTCAGTGGTGTTTCTGGTGCGGCAACTGGTATGTTCATTCAAACGTTCTATGGTTGTACATCATTGGAATCGATACCAGATACATTGTTCAGTGGTGTGACGGGCGCAGCAAGTTGGATGTTTAGCAACACTTTTCTTGGTTGTACATCATTGCAATCAATCCCAGTTAATTTGTTTGCGAATGTCAAGGGCGAACCAGGAACGGATGCGTTTTCTAACTTATTCGATGGTGCAACCAATTTGGCAAACATCACATTGACGGATGGGACAAATGTTAACTATATCCCACGTGAATTCTTTGGAAAAATGACAATTCCAGATACAAATACGTTCAGCAATATGTTCACAAATACTGCGTTGGCGACAACGTGTCCGTCGGGATTTGAATCAGATGCTAAATTGTCGGGCTATGTATCGCCAAAGGCCGTGTGTGATGTTTTGCTGGATTTTGCAATTACAACAGTTTCTGGTACAACAGAATTCCACTTTAACATCAGTGCAGCAGGCGAATTCACTGTTATGTGGGGTGATGGTTCCAGCCAGAAAATTGAAAAGACAGATACAACAGATACGATGTATTCTCATACATATGATGTGGCTGGGGAGTACAAAGTTCAGATGTCGGGTAATGTGACGGCGTATAATGAAAACGCTTCAATTGCAGCAATCAGTTTTTATTCAGGGGATAATTTTATTAAAAAAGCCCAAAATGCCCAGAAAATTGCGTTGGTTTCAGGGCGTTTGGGGGCGGTTTTTGGTACTTTGGATGACGGTTCGCAACCAAGGTTCGTTAATACTTTTATGGGTGGAATGAATATCACAAAAATTTCAGCTAATTTGTTCGGTGGAATATCGGGCGCGCCAGTTGATTCAATGTTCTATGGAACGTTTGGTTCGTGCAGCAGTTTGACACAAATTCCTGCAACACTGTTTGGCAGTATTGTTGGTAATCCTGCGCCGAATATGTTTAAAAGTACATTCGAAAATTGTTCAGGGGTGACAGAAATACCAGCCGGCTTGTTTGCGGGCATCAGTGGTGTGCCAGCAGAATCTATGTTTGAAGCAACCTTTTTTGGTTGTTCTGGGGCGACTGGGGTGGTGCCAGGGGGCTTGTTTGCGGGCATCAGTGGTACGCCTGCGGCAAGTATGTTCGCAGATACATTCAGTGGCTGCACAGGTTTGACAAGTATTCCATCAGGTTTGTTTTCTGCAATTGAAGGTCCTGCCGCGCCAAGAATGTTCTTTGGCACATTCAGCGAATGCAGCAGTCTGACTTCAATCCCAGAAAATTTATTCGGAAATATTACTGGGGACGCTCAGGCAGGTATGTTTATGAATACATTTAAAAATTGTACCAGTGTGACCAGTCCGTCCGCGCGTATTAATGGACAGTATTTATATAATATCTGGCCGGACGCAACGACAGAGCAGGTCGGTGGTGCGTATACTAACGATAAATCTGTGGTGGATTATGTGTGTATCCCAACTGTCTGGGGCGGATTGGGTAAAACATGTAGTGCGCCGGAATTCATTGTAAAAACAACTGATACAACAGGGAATTTCGTGTTCAATATCAGCGCAGCTGGCGAATTTATTATTGATTGGGGTGATGGTAGTCAAATTGAACTGATTACGAAAGATACTGCTGAATATCAGGATATTTCACATACTTATTCTGTTCGTGGTCGTCAATATGAAATTAAAATGCAAGGGGATGCAACTGAATATCACCAGTGGTTGGGTGCGGTTTCGTTCGGATATAACGAAAATGTTGCAGAATTGTCGGGCAGTTTGGGCGCAATCTTTGGTACATTAGATGACGGTACACAACCTGTATTTTCTAGCACTTTTGCGGGTTGTTCGAATTTGACTAAATTACCAAGTACTTTGTTTAATGGGTTAACGGGTACGCCTGCAGAATGGATGTTTGAAAGCACTTTTGCAAATTGTGTTGGCTTGACCGAAGTGCCTGGTGGAATGTTTGCAAGCTTTAATGGTGGGGCTGCAAATAATATGTTTCAGGGTACATTTGGTGGGTGTTCTGCTTTGACATCTGTGCCAGAGGATTTATTCAGCGGTATCGCGTTTGATGGTACGGCTGATACGTCTGCAAACGGTATGTTTGGATATACATTTAACGCGTCTGGATTGACATCTGTGCCGGCTGGTTTATTCGGTGGTATAACAGCGGCTGCAAATAATATGTTTAACGGCACATTCAGTGGCTGTCAAGATTTGACTTCTTTGCCAAATGGCTTGTTCGCTGGCGTCAAGGGCGCAGGGGAATATATGTATAGTTATACATTCAGTGATACTGGTTTGATAGCTGTGCCGTCAGATTTGTTTGATGGTGTGTCCGGTTCTGCGTATGGTTTATTCAGTGGCACATTTAATAATTGTGTTGCATTACAGACAATACCAGAAAACTTGTTCAGCAATGTTGTGTTCGCAGCAGATAGTATATTTAGTTATACATTTAGCGGATGCAGCGCATTGCAAAACATCCCTGAAAATCTGTTCGTTAATATGAAAGACGTGGCGCCTTATATGTTTGCAGGTACATTTGATAACTGTGTTGCTTTGACAACCGTGCCGGAAAATTTGTTCGCTGCATTTGATGTCGCGGCAGATGGTATGTTCGCAAATACATTCAGTAATTGTACTGGCATAACACAGATTCCAGCGAACTTGTTTGCTACATTTACGGGTGTGCCGAAATCGTATGCCTTTGGCAGTATGTTCTATGGTTCGACTAATTTGGCGACTGTCAGATTGGCAGATGGGCGTGTTGTAGATTATATCCCATTTGATTTGTTTAAAACTATGACTGTGCCAAGTGATAATGTCTATTATGATATGTTTACAGAAACAAAATTGGCAACAGTTTGCCCACAGGGTACAGGCACAAATCAAATCTTGACCGATTATCTGAATCCTAAGGCTGTTTGTTATCCAAAAGTTTTGTGTGAAGCAGGATATTATGTTCCAGCAGATGCAAATGAATGTGTAATTTGCTTAGGCGGTGGGTATTGTGTTGGTGGTGAATATGATTATGGTTCTGATACAAATCAAGGTATTGAAGTTTGTGCAGAAAACAACTATTCAGATGCCGGTGCCAGTGTATGTTCTGCGTGCGCGACAAATAAAGGGTACTTTAATGCAGGTGAAACATTTGCAGAACACTTTGGGGTTGCAACATGTAAAACAACCTGCGGCGCGGGGCAATATGTCGCAACTGCAGGCGAAATGTGTGAAAATGTTGGCGAAGGTTATTATGGTGTCGGTGGCGATGTTTCACAAGGCGAAGTCAGTGATAATCGTAATAAATGCGCCGATTCGTTGACTACAATTGGTTATGGCGCTGGGGCTGATGAAGTGGCAGACTGTGGGCGTATATTGCACGTAGGTGAAAATAAATTGTATCTGCGCAGTGCGAAAAAGAACCAAGATGAATTGGCATTGAATGTTCGCTTGAACATGAACAATGATAATGGCGAATCAGAAGAAAGGGTGTTCTTTGGCACTATGACAACAGAAGAAAAGTTTATGAGTGCTGGTGTCGACAAGGCGCTGAAAATCAATATCGGTAATACTGTGTACTATGTGCATGATGACAGTGTTATGTAAAGAAAACCGCCAATTGGCGGTTTTCTTGTTTTTGGACTGCAAATGGTTGCAAACAGTGACGCTTGTCGCGCGCATTTAAAACAGATGTAAAGATAATTTATTTTAAACTTTCGGCGGCAGTGCGCGCCAAAACGTCAACCATTTCGTTAAATTCGTCGCCATTATGACCGCGTACCCAAAACCAGTGAATCGTTTTGTTTGATGCCAATTCGTCAAGTTGTATCCACAAGTCTTGATTCTTTACGGGTTTTTTATCCGCGGTGCGCCAATTGTTTTTTTTCCAATTTTTTACCCAATTCATCATACCGTTTTTTACGTATTGGCTGTCGGTGTGGATTTCGACTTCTTGGTGTCGCTTGGCAGCGGTTAATGCCCGAATTACAGCCATTAATTCCATACGATTGTTTGTTGTGTTTGCTTCTGCGCCACTGCGCTTGGCAATGTTGGTGCCGTCTGTTGCAACAAAACCCCAACCGCCGGGGCCTGGGTTGCCAAGACAACTGCCATCTGTCCAAATTTTTAACATTTTTATATTAACCCTTTTTATGATATAATATCATACATGGCATTTAATTCCAAAGATTTAAAAGAAATGACACGCGCGGTATGCGCATATGCTTTGCATACGTTGCGTATGGCGGCCAGCGGACACATTGGTATTGTGCTGGGGTGTGCGCCGATTATTACAACTGTATATGCGAATTTTTTGCGCCGCGGTCGTGACAAGTTTGTTCTGTCGGCCGGACATGGCAGCGCACTGTTATATGCGACATTAAAGCTGGCAGGATATGATGTCGGTGACTTGAATCATTTTCGTAAAGTTGGTGGTTTGCCGGGACACCCCGAATACGGTATTGATGGGGTTGATGCAACAACCGGGCCACTGGGGCAGGGTGTCGCAAATGCTGTTGGTATGGCATTGGCTGAAAAAATAAACAAAACCGATTCGCGTGTGTATTGTTTGTGTTCTGATGGCGATTTAATGGAAGGTATTTCTGCCGAATCGATGGCTTTTGCTGGTCTGTACAAGTTGAACAATTTGGTTGTGCTGTGGGCGGATAATGGCGTCAGTATCGATGGGCGCGCATTGACAGACGTTGATGTGTCTGCGCGTATGGTGGCCGCAGGGTGGCAGGTTGCAACAGTACAAGGTGATGATTTTGCACAACTGAATCGCGTGTTAAATAATGCAAAAAAGTCGGCGATGCCTGTGTTTGTACAATGTAAAACAGAAATTGGGCGCGGTTCCAGTTTGGCCGGGTCGTCAAAAGCACACGGTTTTGCACTAAGCGATTCGGAATTGCGACAATTAATTCAAGAAAACGTGACGGAACAGGGCGATTCGTTGTGGGGGACGGTTGCGATTGCTGGGCGTGCGTTTGTGGCAACAGATACAGATACATTGTTGCCAAGTGTTGCTTTGTCTGATGTGTATGATTATATATCAACGCGTGAATTGTCTGGTATATACTTGAATGAATTATTGAATGCTGGCGCGAAAATATTCGGGGGCAGTGCGGATTTGGGGGGCAGTACGAATGTTCGTGTTGCTGCGTCGCGCGATATTACGGCTGATGATTTTAGTGGTAATTATATTCACTTTGGGGTGCGTGAACATGCGATGGCTGGTATTATGAATGGTATGGCGATTTGTGGTTTGCGCGTATACGGTTCTACTTTTTTGGTGTTCAGCGATTATATGCGTCCAAGTATTCGATTGGCGGCTTTGTCGGGTTTGCCTGTGGTTTATGTTTTGACGCATGACAGTATTGCCGTTGGCGAAGACGGTCCAACGCATCAGCCTGTTGAACAGTTGCCTTCGTTACGAATGATGCCGAATCTTAATGTGTTTAGGCCTTGTAATGGTGGGGAATTGATATACGCTTGGCGACGTGCGTTGACCGAAAAAAACAAGCCGACTTGTATTGTTTTGACCAGACAAAAAATAAAACAAATTCCTGCGCCTTTGGGGGTTGATTTTGGTCGCGGTGCTTATGTTATCAGGGCTGCCAAGGGGGCGCGTGTACGTGTGACTGTTTTGGCAACCGGCAGTGAAGTGCCATTGGCCGTCAAAGTTGCGGAAAAACTGGGCGATTCTGTTCAGGTCGTATCTGTTTTGTCTGTCGCGGATTTTCGTATGCAAGGTATGGAATATAAACAAAAGATATTACAGGGCTTTGTTGTCGCGATTGAGGCTGCGGCCAGTGCGCCTTGGTTTGAATTTGCGGATGCGGTTGTTGGTATTGATAGATTTGGATTGTCGGGCGCGGGAAACGAAGTGTACAGTGGACTTGGTTTTGACGAAGATGTTATTGTGGCTGATATAAAAAATAAAATTAAATAAATTAAATGGCGAATTTTGTTTTTGTTTTATCAAAAGGTCAGGAAATTCCTGTGATAATTGTGACGCGACGTGGGGTGCGTAATATTACTTTGCGCCCCAAAACAAATCCGGTGCGTGAAATTCATATATCAAAGCCGTGGTTTGTGTCCGATTCTTCGGCGATAAAATTTTTGGAATCAAAACAAAATTGGTTAGAACGGATATTTCAAAAATGTCCGGAAAAAATATCGTTAAAACCTGGCGATTGTATTGAAATTTTTGGACAAGTTATAGAATTAAAGCACGATGATACGTTGCGCGCAAACCGCTGGGATAAAGCAGGGGGAATTTTGCTGGTTGGCGGCACAATTGATATGTTTGAACGACGGGTTCGTGATTTTATAAAAGCAGAATTTCAAAAACGTGTGAAGCAAATTATACAAACGACACCGCGTGAATTTTGGCCGTCGCGAATCGCTGTGCGCGATACAACCAGTCGTTGGGGCAGTTGTTCTAGTACTGGCACAATGTCTTTTTCGTGGCGGTTGGCGTTTGCGCCGTTGGATGTTATGCGATACGTGGTTATGCATGAATTGGCGCATAAAAAGCACATGGACCATTCGCCAGAATTTTGGGCGACTGTGCGCGATTTGTATGGTTTTGGAATAGAGCGCGCAAAACGTTGGTTGACGCAAAATGGGGCTGGGTTGCATCGGTATTTTTAATTGGGAAAAGGTGCTTGTGGCGAATGTGCGCAGATTGTTGTATTATATGTTTGTACTTATGGGGTGCAGATAAAACGCCGCGGATGTTAAGAGTGAAAATATCTTTTCTTTCGTCATCTGTGCGCTATGCGCCCCACTTTTTATTTGAAAATACTTGAAAATATAAAAAAAAGTTCTAATATTAACAAGAAATGTTAAAAGTAAAATGTATCTTTGCTGTTTTTCATCACACCCATGTGGGTGGGTATTAGCATATTGTCTTTTTATATGATATAATGTGTGCATAGAATATGCATAAAGTTTTCCATTAAAACAATAGGAATAAAAAATGGATTTGAAACCAACAAAACCTTTGTCGGGTTTTATAGAATTGTTGCCAGCACAACAACGTTGTTTTGATTTTTGTGCGGCACGTATGTTAGATGTGCTGAAACAGTCTGGATTTAATCTGTTGGATTTGCCAGCAATCGAACGCGCAGAAGTTTTAACAGATAAAGATAACTGGGAAGAAATTGAAACTCAGATGTATTTGTTTCAAAAAGGCGATACCAAGATGGGGTTACGTTATGATGGAACTGTTGGGTTGTCGCGATATGTTGCAGGTCATTTGAATGATTTGGTTTTTCCTTTTCGGGCCAGTCAGTTTTCAAAACGTTATCGTGGTGAACGTGCCCAACGTGGTCGTTATCGTGAATTTTATCAGATGGATATGGATATAATGGGGGTTAATCAACTGTCTGTAAATTATGATGCAGAAATTATTTCCGTTATTCAGCGTACATTAAATTCTGTGTCGGATTTTATCGGTGAAAACGTTGTTCGTGTCGGTTCGCGCCCATTTTGGGATGCATTGTTCTGTTATTTGGAAATGACGGAAAACCAAAAGAAAGATACCTTTGTTTTAATCGATAAAAAAGATAAAATAAGCGAAAAAGACTTTGAAGAATGGTTGTCAGATATATTGGATAATCCGGAAAAAGAAAATCAAATTAAATCTGTTTTTTCAAATGGTTATGCTGATTTGTTAAACAAGTCTGACAACTTAGATTCTGCAATTTCCGAACTGAATGAATTTATGAAAGTTTTGGATTTGTTTGGGGTGAAAAACGCAGAAATTGATTTGTCTATTACACGTGGGTTGGCTTATTATACGGGGTTGGTTTTTGAATTTAAACTGGTTAAATATCCGGAATTGGGTACTGCGGCCGGTGGTGGACGCTATGCTGATTTGGCAGGGAAGTTCAGTAAAACTAAAATAATTGGTGTTGGTGCCGCGATTGGTTTTTCGCGCATTTTTGTTTCGTTGATTGAATCTGGTGCAATTGATTTAAGTCGATTTGAATCTTCGGCTGATGTTGCGGTGTTGTGTATGGGTGATGAAAATTTACCATATGCAGTGTCTGTTTTAAACGCTTTGCGCGACGAAAATATATCTGCTGTGGCATATCTGGATGCAGAAAAAAAGTTTAAAAGCCAAATTGAATATGCTGACAAAATAAAAACAAAATTCAGCGCGATAATCGGTGAAGATGAAGTAAAAAATCAGCTTGTTGCATTAAAAAATATGACGACAGGCAAGCAGCAGTCTGTTTCGGTTGTCGAAGCTGTAAAAACTATAAAGGCGAATTAAAATGATTATTGAACAAAAGCTGAAAGATATTCAAAAGCGGGCGGCTGATATTGAAGCGCAGATGAATTCTGGGGGTGTTTCTGGGGATGAATTGACCAAGATGTCAAAAGAATATTCGCGTTTGAATGAAATCTTGCCGTTGATAAATTCGTATTTTCAAACTGTTGCAGGTATTCGTGATGCGCAAGAAATGTTGGGTGACGCGGAATTGCGCGAAATCGCAAATGATCAGCTGCACGAATTAAATCACAAGTTGCCCGATATTGAAAAAAGTTTGCAGATAGCTTTGTTGCCGCGTGACGATGCGGATGATAACAGTGTTATTATGGAAATTCGGGCAGGGGTCGGTGGTGAAGAATCTGCGTTGTTTGCAGGCGATTTGTATAATCAGTACAAATCTTATGCGCTGCGCCAAGGTTGGAAGGTCGAAGTTATCGAAGAAAATGCGACGTCGCTGCGTGGGTATAAAGAAATTGTGTTTAAAATTGATGGTGCTGGTGCGTATGGGCGTATGAAGTTCGAATCCGGCATTCATCGTGTTCAGCGTGTGCCAGAAACAGAGGCTGGTGGCCGTATTCATACCAGTGCTGCATCTGTTGCGGTTATGCCAGAAGCAAAAGAAATTGATGTGGTCATCGAAGACAAAGATATTCGTATAGATGTTTTTCGCGCGTCTGGGGCAGGTGGGCAACATGTTAATAAAACAGACAGTGCTATTCGTATTACACACTTTCCGACCGGTATTGTGGTGACTTGTCAGAACGAACGAAGTCAGTTTCAAAACAAGATTTCTGCGATGTCGGTTTTGCGTTCCAAGTTGTATGAAAAACAACGTGAAGAACAAGTAAATGCCAGTAATGCGTCGCGTAAAACAATGGTTGGTTCTGGCGACAGAAGCGAAAAAATTCGTACTTATAATTTCCCAGAACAGCGCGTGACAGATCATCGTATAAAACTTACTTTGTACAAGTTGGATGATATTTTGGGCGGTGGTTTGGGCCTGGATGAAATGATAGATGCGCTGATTGCCGCAGATCAATTAGAACGGTTGGCGAATATGGGGTAAAATAAAGTCCTGCGTTGGCAGGATTTTTTGTGATTTTTTATTGTTTAAAAATTGAAATTTGCTACAATTGTATGGATATGGAAAACGAAAACGAAGATTTTATTGACAGACCTGTTGTTATGGTCGGTTTGATGGGGGCCGGGAAAACCAGTGTTGGACGTGCGTTGGCGCGGCGCTTGGGAATACCGTTCGTTGATTCCGATAAAGAAATAGAAGCTGCTGCTGGGTGCAGCGTTGTTGATATTTTTTCTATGTACGGGGAAGAAGAGTTTCGACGCGTAGAACAACGTGTTATTGAACGTTTGTTGGATACGCCACCGGCATTAAAAGTTATCTCGACGGGCGAGGGGGCTTTTATAACGCCTGCTATCAGACAGATGATTTTAGATAGGGCTTTGTCCGTATGGCTGCGCGCTGATTTGGATTTGTTGGTCAAACGTACAAGGTCGCGTGATACGCGTCCGCAATTGTTGAATACGGACAGTCGAAAAATTCTACAACAGTTGATTGATGACAGGTATGCGACTTATGCTTTGGCTGATATAACCGTCGAAACAAAGGATGAAAATTTACGTAAGACTTTATTCAAAGTTTTGCGTGGAATAGAAGAGTATTCTGATAAGCAAGACAAGGAGTAAAAAAATGGCAAAAAAGAACAATATATTTAAAGAATTTAGCACTTTTGTTCAACGTGGAAATGCAATCGATATGGCGGTCGGTATCATTGTTGGTAGTGTTATGACCGGTGTTGTAAATTCGTTGGTAAAAGATGTGATTATGCCGCCGATTGGGCTGTTGATTGGTGGGGTTGATTTTTCTCAGTGGTTTTTTGTTTTGGGTGGTGGCGAACCTGGCGCAGTATATGAAACGATTGCCCAGGCTCAGGCTGCTGGTGCGACTACTTTGAATCTTGGAATTTTCTTGAACTCTGTCGTCAGTTTCTTTATAACAATGTTTGCGATATTCTTGTTTGTTCGTACGATGAACAAGATGCGCGATAAAAAGCCTGTGAATACACATGCGTGTCCGTATTGCAAATCGACAATCAATAATGCTGCGACAAAATGTGCGTTTTGCTGTTCTGATGTAGAGCCTGTGGAAACGGCTGCGGTTGAAGAAAGCGATTTGAAAAAGGGTTTGAAAAGCTTGAAAAAGGTTGCATCTAGTGTTGCGTTAGAATCTGTTTCGAAAATCAAGAAAATTACCAAACATCAATAAGATTGTGTGTTTGTAAAGAAAAAAGGCGGATTTTCGCCTTTTTTTATAGATTTGTTGTAAAAAAACCGCAGATTTCTGCGGTTTTTTATGGGGTTAGGGTGGTTTGGGGTGTTTTTTTGTTGGGCGTGTTGCGTAAGGTTGTTTTTTTAAACGGGGCGTTGTGTGGTTGGGTGTTTGTAAAAGTTTTTGCTGTTGGTGTGTTGCGATGTCTGAATTATTTTGTGGGGCGATTGAAGAATAAAAGTTTTTTATTGTATGGTTGTAAAAATAATTTTTTTTGTTGGTGTTTTAGAAAAAACAAAAAAGCCCGGAAAGGCGCAGGGTGCGCCGTATTATAAAGGCGCATAATGTATATTATGTATAGTTTATCATGCTGGCGCACGATAAACAATACATAATATAGCTAATAGATAATCGATGATTCTGTGTTTGTTGCGATTATCATGCTGACGCATAATAAACAATACATAATATAAGAGTTCTTGTTCATATGTGTTTGTTTGTGTTTAATCATGCTGACGCATAATAAACAATACATAATATAACTAATCGATGATTCTGTGTTTGTTGCGATTATCATGCTGGCGCGTGATAAACAATACATAATATAGCCAATCGATGATTCTGTGTCTGTTCGTGCTTAATCATGCTGACGCGTGATAAACGATACATAATATAAGAGTTCTTGTTCGTATGTCTCTGTTTGTGCTTTGGCTTTTGTTGTGTGAAAAAGTGGCGTTTTGCACCCTATTTCGGTGTTTTTTTTGTAAAAAAAACGTAAAAAACCGCAGATTTCTGCGGTTTTTACGGTGTTTTGTGGAAAAGAAAGGCGGTTGTTTGCTTGATTTATCATAGTAAATGTGTTATTTTTGTTATTATGAGATTGGACAAAGAATTGGTTTTACGTGGTTTGTACCCTACTCGCGCCAAGGCAGTTGCGGCGATTGATGCAGGGTTGGTTTCTGTTAATGGTGTGCCGGCCAAAAAGCCCAGTCAAGATATTGCGGATGGCGATGATTTGGTATGTGTTGCGTTGCCTTATTTGTCCGGTCGTGGCAGTTTAAAACTGGAACGCGCATTGGAATATTTTAAAGTAAATCCAAGCGGTTGTGTTTGTTTGGATGTTGGTGCCAGTACTGGTGGTTTTACCGAAGTTTTGTTAAAGCGTGGTGCGCAAAAAGTTTATGCGGTTGATGTTGGCACAAATCAGTTGGTCCCAGAATTGCGTGATGATTTACGTGTTGTTTCGATGGAGCAGACTGATATTCGTGATTTGCGCCCTGCTTCGTTGGTTGATTTGATTGTTATTGATGTGTCTTTTGTATCGCTGACGAATATTGTAGAATTTTTGCCGCAATGGGGCGCAAAGAACATAATTGCGTTGATTAAACCACAGTTTGAAGTTCCGCGTGAAATCGCGGCAAAGTTTAATGGTGTTATAAAATCTGCTGAATGGCACGAATATTCAAAAAGGCGTGTCTTAGATGCGTTTTTGGACAATGGTTATGACTGTGATGGTGTTACAGATTCGCCGATTTTGGGTGGCAGTGGTAATGTTGAGTTTTTGGCGTGTTTTAAGTTAAAAAAATAAGTTAACTTGTTTTGTTAACTTATTGATTTGTGTGTTTTTTTTGTTTGTCTTTGTTTTTGCTGTTTTGCCAGTTGTTTTTTTACTTTTTTTATTCTTTTAAGTTGTTCTTTGTGTGATTCTGATGTTTTATATGCCATCAAAAAAGCCAGCATAGTCAGGTATGCAAAGATCGCTGTGTCTTCATGGTCTTGTTTCATAAAATCCAGTATACAAAATATGGCGGTTGTTGTGCCGGTGCAATTTGCAAGTATATGTGCGATTTTTAAAAGTGTGGCGTTGTTCTTGCAGTGTTTTAATTCACGCTTAAGCAATGTTTTTTTATTCATAATTATATTTTCCTTTGTTTGATTTATTGGGGTTATAGGTAATATAACAAATGAAAAAACGCAAGTTTTTTTCTTGAAATTATGCGTGCTTACAGCTAATATGCAAAGAAATAAAATATTTAAAATAATATACAGGACAAAACAATGGCAGACGATATTAAAAAAATTCATGAACGTGAAGCAAAATGGCAAAAAAGATGGGCTGATGCGCGCGCATTTGTGCCGAAAAATGATGGTTCAAAACCGCGTTTTTATACTTTGGTAGAATTTCCTTTTTTGTCTGGTGCGGGTTTGCATGCAGGGCATATGATGAATTATACAGGAATGGATGTTTTGGCGCGTTTTCGTCGTGCACGTGGATATGATGTTTTGTTTCCTATGGGCTATGATGCGATGGGGATTGCTGGTGAACATTATGCGACAAAGATAGGGAAGCATCCCGCGGATGTTGCAAAGGATTTGATAAAATCTTATTCGGAAATGATTGACAGAGTTGGTTGGTCGGTTAGTCCAGAAACCCGTGTTTCTACATCAGACCCTGAATTTATTAAATGGACACAGTGGATGTTTATTCAATTCTTTAAAGCCGGTTTGGCGTACAAATCTGAATTGCCGATGAATTGGTGCCCGAATTGTCGCACTACCCTGACTAATGAGGAGTTGGAAGATGGCTGTTGTGACCGTTGTCATGGGGCTGTTGAAAAGAAAATGAAGCTGCAATGGAATTTGATGCTGTCAAAATATGCAGATAAATTATTGGACGGTCTGAATGATGTTGATTTCGATGCGCGTATTAAAAAAGATGAAATAAATCTGATAGGCAAATCAAATGGCGCAGATGTCAATTTCCAGGTTGGCGATGATGTTATGACTGTTTATACAACGCGTATCGATACGATATTCGGTGTGACTTTCTGCGTGATTGCCCCAGAACACAAGTTATTAGCGAAATGGTTGTCAGAAGGTAAAATAAAAAATGCTGAAGAGGTTAAGAAGTACATCAAAGAGTCGACAGCAAAAACAGAAATAGAACGCACTGATGCGACCAAAGAAAAAACAGGTGTGCGTTTGGATGGTATAATGGCGTTAAATCCGTATACAGGTAAAGAAATTCCTGTGTTTACATCGGATTATGTTTTGGTGGATTATGCCTATGGTACTATTATGGCGGTGCCTGCACACGACGGTCGTGACTGGGATTTTGCGAAAAAATTTGGTTTGGACATCATCCCTGTTCTGTCTGGTGGTGAAGAAGATAAAGTCTGGGAAGGTGATGGTGCACATATAAACTCGGCGTTCTTGGATGGTATGGGCAAAGAAGATGCGATTGCTGCTGCGATTAAATATGGTACAGAACACGGTTTTGCGCGCGGTACGACCAAGTATAAATTAAAAGACTGGGGTTTTTCGCGTCAGATGTATTGGGGTGAACCAATACCATTAGTATATTGTGAAAAATGTGGTTGGGTTCCTGTGCCAGAATCTGAACTGCCATTGATGCAACCGTATATGGAAGATTACAGACCGACAGATGATGGTGAAGGTCCGCTGGCGCGTGCCACAGATTGGGTAAATACAACTTGCCCGTGCTGTGGCGGTGCGGCAAAGCGCGAAACGGATACTATGCCAGGTTGGGCTGGTTCTTCGTGGTATTTTTTAAGATATTTAGATCCGAAAAACGATAAAGAATTTTGTTCGCGCGAACAGATGGAAAATTGGATGCCGGTCACACATTATAATGGTGGTAATGAACATAATACGCGTCATTTGATTTATTCTCGTTTTTGGCATCATGCATTATATGACTTGGGTTTGGTTAATACGCCAGAACCTTATGCAAAACGTACTGCCCAGGGATTGTTAATGGGAAATGACGGGTACAAGATGTCTAAATCGCGTAACAATGGGTTTATGGTTGCTGATTTGATCGATTCTGTCGGCGCGGATGCAGGACGTGTGTCTGTGTTGTCTTTGGGACCATGGGAAAATAATGTCATTTGGACCGAAGGTGCGTTGGCCGGTGTGCAAAGATTCTTGAAGCGTGTAGAGAATTTGTCGGATAATTTGACAGATGAACCAATGACCGCAGATCAAGAACGCTTGCAACATAAACTGATTGCAGACGTGACAGAACGTTTAGAAGGTATGAAATTTAATACAGCTATATCTGCCATGATGGAATATATCAATACATTCGGTGGTAAAATGCCCCGCCCTGCGTATGAAACATTGTTGCAAGTATTGAATCCATTTGCGCCACATTTAACCGAAGAAATGTGGGAAAAACTGGGACATAAAGATATGCTGGTTTTTGAACCATGGCCGGTGTTTGATGCGTCTAAACTGGTTGAAACACAGATGACAATTGTTGTGTCAATCAATGGCAAGCGTGCAGCGGAATTTGTTGTCCCTGCGGACAGTGACGAAGCGGCGGTTGTTATGGCGGCAAAAAATGCTGCGGGCGCCAAGTTGGACGGTTGCGAGGTAATCAAAACAATTGTTGTGCCGAAAAAACTGGTAAATTTTGTTGTAAAAAAATAGGGTTGTAAGTAATGAAAAAGAAAAAGGGTATCACAGGGGTACAAGACTGGAAAGAAGTTTGTACGGAATGTGGTCTGTGTTGTTTGCAACAATATTTTGATGATGTGGGCAATGTTTATCTGACGCGTATCAAGTGCAATTATTTGGGATATGATAATAAATGTTGGTGTGATAATCCTGATGAAAAGTATGCTCCAAACGGATTTTGTCATCGTGTCAGTGTGTTGGATAAAGAACGTTTGACCATGGATTATGTTGTGCCGGTGACATGCCCTTGGGTTCAAAAATTTGTTAAGAAAACAAATATCAAGGTTCCTGATTTAAGCGGTGTTTCTTTTGTTTGTGCGGCCAATCAAGAAGGTTGTTTAAAAGAAAATGTTATTCCGGGAACAAGCGGATTGTTCAAATATAATCCGCACGTAAACAAAATATTGAAAGATTTTTTGGAAAAAACGAAATAAAAAAATCCCCAAACGGGGATTTTTTT
>JAZNGD010000022.1:0-25083 GCA_045576255.1 Candidatus Enterousia sp. | reverse complement strand
CCTTGGCAAGGTTGCGCTCTAGCCAACTGAGCTACGCTCGCATTGCGTCGTATATATTGACATATATTTTTTATAATTGCAAGTGTTTTTTACAATTATTTTATTTTTGTTGGCTTTTCATATGCTCAAACCGCAAAGAATCCAATGTATATTGCTTTTTCGCCATTTCCAGTTGCTGTTTTTTTACTTCCAAATCTTTTTGCTGTTGTGTCACCCCAATGCAAGTATTCATCGCCAACAAAAGCACCAACATTGCCAGAAAACCTAAACTGTCGTTTTTTATTTCTACCTTTTGCGTCGACATATTTACCCCTTTTACTAAAACCATTTCCATGGTTGAAAGACCTTGAACAAGCCCAGCGCAGTGCGCTTGTCTGCATAGGTATGACCACAACGCGGACAGACATTAAATGGCTTGATTATCGCTTTGACTTTCTTGGATGCAAACAGCCAGATATAAAGACCAATCGCCCAAACAGCAACAACCAACCCCCACGCAACATAACCAAAATATTTATCAACAGTGTTTGTAATGATTGTTATCGTCGAAACATCAGACGACGCCAAATCATTATAAATCTTGGTTGCCGTTGGCCAGCTGGATGGACGCCAAGGATACACATGTTTGATTCCATAATTTGTTAACAATGTTGTTCCCAGCCCACCAGACTGTTTATCCAATGACTTTTTAATCGCGGCATCCAACGCTGTATCAATTTCCGTTTGGGCAACACGTGTCAAATCAGTTTTAATTTTATCCAACTGCTGATTAACCTTGGCGGCTGTATTATCAACAGATGCAATTGTTTTGTTAGCTTTTTCAACACCTTTGTCTACTTCGTTTACAGCCTTGTCAACACCGTCTGTTTTTATACCAAATTTGTTTGCCAACCCTGTCAGTTTTTTTACACCACTGGTCTTTTCAGATACAGCCGCTGTCTTTTCCTTGGCGGATGCGGTTGTATCTGTCACTTTATCAACAGCCTTTTCAGCCATCTTTACTTTATCGATTGCGACAGCGATTGGCTTTTCCAGATTAACAGATTTTGCAACACCGTCTAATAATGCCTCGTATTGTTTTACAATACTGCGCTGTAAATCAAAGAACATTGACACAACAATAGACTTTTTTATCGGCGCAGAATAAGTGTTTTTTACATACAAAGGAAACCATACAACCAACGCCAACCATACAACCGTCACAATTGTGAATATACGCTTGGTCCATGTGATAACAGATTGTTTCTTTTTGACGGTTTTTACGCCGCCCATATCAATTACTTCGATTTCTTTTTTCTTGACCATACTAGCCCCCTTTTTTCAACAGTTTAATCTGTTATGCACAATTAGCGCAAGAATTTTATCTTTCGCGAGAATTAAATTCATCAATTATATCTTTGTTATATTCAAAGAAACGCCCAAAACCTTTGGTCTGTTGTTGAGCCTTTTGAATTTGCAACAAGGTTTTGTAATATATATTCGCCTCAGCACGATTTGCAAAAGTCATTATCTCTTCTACAGGATGCGCTTTGTACATACCGCCACAATCCTGCAAACAAACTAACATTTGAACAAACGCCAGTTTATCCGCATAATTCTGCACAACTGCTAAATATATTTTGTCTTGCATAGACATTTGCAAATCTGGCTTTATGCTTTTTTTCTTAGTCATCTTTATTTCCTTTGGTATAATTTTTAACAAATTCGTTTTTAAATTCGGCAAAGCGTCCCTGCTCTATCGCTGTTCTGATGTCACGCATCAAATCCTGATAGAACCACAAGTTATGCTGGGTTAATAATGTCGCCCCCAGTATTTCATTGCACTTTATCAAATGATGAATATATGCGCGCGATAATTTACACGCAGGACATCCGCATTTATCGTCCAATGGCGCACTGTCTTGGCGAAAACGCGCGTTGCGCATATTCATTGTGCCATATCTGGTAAAAGCCTGGGCAGTGCGACCGGCACGTGTCGGCATTACACAATCAAACATATCAACCCCACGTTCAACTGCGCCCAATATATCCAACGGCGTTCCAACACCCATTAAATAACGCGGTTTATCCGTTGGCAACAATGGCGTTGTCGCAGAAATCATATCAAACATAACGCTTTGCGGTTCGCCAACCGCCAAACCACCAATCGCATATCCATCAAAACCGATTTCTGTCAATGCACGCGCAGACTTTTCGCGCAAATCTGGAAAATCCGCACCTTGGACAATGCCGAAAATACCATACCCAGGTCTGTCAACAAAGGCTTCTTTGCTGCGCTTTGCCCAACGAGTCACCATATCAACATTTTTTTCAACGCGCGCACGTTCAGCAGGCAATTTCAGACATTCATCTAAAACCATTGTGATATTAGAATCCAGCTGATGTTGAATATGTACAGAATCTTCGGGACGCAAAAAATGCTTTTTGCCGCCGTCAAAGTGCGATGTAAATTGAACGCCTTCTTCGCTCATTTTAGTTAAGGTAGACAAACTCATCACCTGAAAGCCGCCGCTGTCCGTCAAAATTGGGCCACGCCAACCGCCAAATTTATGCAAGCCCCCCATTTGTTCGACCAAATCACCACCTGGACGCATCATCAAATGATATGTGTTGCCCAATATTACTTCGGTACCTGTTGCAGCCACTTGATCCATTGTCAATGCCTTGACCGTTGCAGCAGTACCAACTGCCATAAACGCAGGCGTTTGAAAAGTCCCGTGCGCAGTTTCAACACTGCCACGGCGCGCGTTCCCATCTGTCGCAATCAAATTAAATTTTAACGCCATTTTTATTCGTCCTTTTTAAATAACAAACAACAGTCGCCATAACTGAAAAAACGATACTGTTTATCAACCGCGTGTTTATATGCAGCCTTCATTTCTGGCAGCCCAGCAAATGCAGAAACCAACATAAACAAAGTAGATTTCGGCAAGTGAAAATTAGTCAACAAAACATCAACCGCACGAAACCGATACCCAGGTGTAATAAAGATTGATGTGTTTGTACAAATTGGCGCAACACGCGCACCTTGTGGGGCGTTTTGTGCCGCGCTTTCCAAAGTGCGCATCGATGTCGTACCAACAGCAACCACACGTTTTGCGTTGTTAATAATATTCGCTTGTTCTGGGGTAATACAGCACCATTCACTGTGCATTTTATGTTCTGATAAATTTTCTGTTTTAACAGGCATCCAAGTGCCAGCGCCAACATGTAATGTCACATTTACAATCTGTGCACCACGTGCACGAATTTCGTCCAATAATTCATTCGTAAAATGTAAACCAGCCGTCGGCGCAGCCATAGACCCCAAAGGTGATGAATATACCGTCTGATACCGTTCGCGATCAGATATTTCTGCATCACGTTTCATATATGGAGGCAACGGCATTTTGCCAACGCAATCCAAGACTTTGAATATGTTATCGCAATGAAATTTGATTTTTAAACCACTTTCGTCATCAATGTCGATAATTTCCAATTCTGTGCCATCATCCAATGTTAAAATCGTGCCGATTTTTATTTTATTAAACTTCTTGCACAGTCCCCACCAACATCCGTCATCGGCCGCTGTATGTAATGTTATTTCGTGTCCAGACGCCATAAAACGCGCAGGAATCACACGTGAATTATTAAAAACGACAACGTCACCTGGACGCAAATAATCCAAGAAATCACGAATATGTTTGTCATAAATATTGACCACCCTAAGTTCCCCTCCGTTGGAGGGGTGGCACGAAGTGCCGGGGTGGTTAGAGAATTCGTCAGTATTCGCCCCAACTTCGCAGGCTCTTACCACCTCCCCGCTGCGCGGTACTCCTCCAACGGAGGAGAACTTTTCATTTGCTATATAAGGGTGGTTAGAGAATTCGTCAATATTCGCCCCAACTTCGCAGGCTCTTACCACCTCCCCGCTGCGCGGTACTCCTCCAACGGAGGAGAACTTTTCATTTGCTATATAAGGGTGGTTAGAGAGCCAGTCAAAAACAGCACCTGGATTTTTTAACACATCAGATGCCGCGATATGAATAACTGTCAGATTTAAGGATTTTAGATACTCGTCACGCTTTTTGTCGTATTCATTCTTAAAGTCATGGGTTTTGTCATCAATCTCTATTACTAAGAATTTTGATGCACAAAAGAAGTCAACAATATAGTTCCCTATTATCTTCTGACGATCAAAATCAAGACCATTTAGTTTTTTGCCTTTGATTTCTTTCCACAGCAACGCTTCGGGCAGACTGCCCGATTTACGCAATTCGCGTGCCCGTTCTGTCAATTTGGGATTAAAGGGCAAGGTTTTGTAATTTACGGTATCTCTGACCACCCCAAGTTCCCCTCCGTTGGAGGGGTGGCACGAAGTGCCGGGGTGGTTAGAGAATTCGTCAGTATTCGCCCCAACTTCGCAGGCTCTTACCACCTCACCGCTGCGCGGTACTCCTCCAACGGAGGAGAACTGCACTACCACCAACATACGTGATGCGTCGCGTCGTTCCAATGGGCGCGAAGCAATTAATTCAGGTGGTAATTCAAAATCAAAGTCAGACAGTGTCAACATTTAACGGGTTTTTCCATTGTGCGCTTGTCTCATTTCAACCAATCTGAATATTTCTTCCTTGGTCAGGCCGTTAACTGTTTTTATATCATCTGGATGATACGAACCTGTCAACATATTGCCAGGGTTCCATACGACGGTATCGCCCGGAATAATATACTTGTACATAGCTCTACGTACGGCACCATATTGCAAACCTCGAAACATTTGATCGGCAAGTCCATCATTGTCCATATCAAGAAAAATTTTATATTCTTTTTTTTCAATCACAATGCCTTGATGAGATGTCTTGGGCGTACAGGCGCCCAACAAACCAACACCAGATAATGTTAATAAAACTTTTTTATACAACTTCATTTTTATATCCTTTATTTTCCAAATTCCAACCCCTGGTCAACATAATTTTCGGCTTTTTCTTCCCAGTCTGGTTCAACACGCACAAACAGATGCAAACGTGCATTTACACCCCACTGATTCTGAATATCATGACGAGCAGCCGTACCAATTTGTTTTAATTGTGCACCACCGCGACCGACAACTATTTTTTTATGACCGTCATTTCGAACGGCAATTTTTTGATAAATATCCAATACACCTTCGTCGTCGACATTGACACGTTCTGTCACAACATTGATATGATATGGCAATTCTTGGTGTATATATTTATAAATTTTTTCGCGTGTCAATTCCGCCAAATACAATTCGTCTGGAACATCTGGCGCGTCAACAGTATCAAACAAATACGGACTTTCAGGCATTACAGCCGCCAAAGATTCCAACATAGCTGTTATTCCGTCGTTCTTTAACGCAGAAATCATAAATATTTCACGCCAATTCGCCATTTCAGAAATTTCTGCGACCATAGGCAACAATTCTAATTTTGGAATTGCATCAACCTTGTTCAATGCGACGAAAATATTCGGTCTGTCTTTTATTTTATCTGCCAAAGCGCGAATGGTTTCGGTTATGCCCTTTTGCGCATCAATCAGCAACAACACAGCATCGGCATCACTGACTGCATCCATCGCAGCTGCAACCATCGCCCTGTCCAATCTGCGCGAAGGTTTAAAAACCCCAGGTGTATCAACAAATATCAATTGCTTTGCACCCACCATTTTTACCGCACGAAGACGTGTTCGCGTGGTCTGAACCTTGTGCGAAACAATGGATACTTTACGACCCATAATTTGATTTAATAAAGTGCTTTTGCCGGCGTTTGTCGGACCAATTATCGCAACAAAGCCTGAATATGTTTTTTCTGTCATGATTAAAATGATATCACAGCATTTTAAAAAGTAAACAAAAACCTTGCAAATCTGCATATTTGTGCTAAATCTGATACATAATAATTTACCCAAGGAATCAGATATGCAATTAACAGGACCAGAAATTTTAAAACGCATGCAGGCAAAAAATCCAGATATTGTTATTGAACCATTTGATCTGCGATGCCTGGGCAGCAACAGTTATGACCTGCACCTGGCAGATACACTGCGCGTATACCGGCACACATTGCCGGGTGGCATGAAGCCAGCGATTGAATATAAAGGCAACCCAAAATATCATACTATGCGCGATTGGTTTGAAGATGAAGAAAGATATGAAAGATTTTGCAAATTTCCAGATATATATGACATTCGCAATCCGCACTATTTAATTGACCCAACAAATCCAGAGCATCACGAAACTATTGATATAAAAATCCCAAAAACCGGGTTGATTTTATCACCAGACATCGGGTACCTGGGGGCAACAGTTGAATATACAGAAACGCGCAACCTGTTCCCGTATATTGACGGAAAATCCAGTGTTGGGCGCAATTTTATACTAAATCACCACACTGCAGGTCGTGGCGATGATGGATTCTGTGGGCAATGGACACTGGAAATAAAAACATTGTATCCAACTGTTGTATATCCATATATGCGAATTGGCCAGATTTACTATGAAAAGTTTTCAGGCAATCGTATGCCATATGATAAAAACCCTGCCAGCCACTATAACTGGCAACGCGGACCAACAGCCGCCGCACCAGTTGCCATCGACTGGTTCTTGAAAGAAAAACAGCGATAAAAAACACCCCAAAACGGGGCGTTTTTTTAGTTATGAAAATACGGATTGTTTTTTTGCAACCAATCAACCGTTGTCGCCATACCATGTCCATGTATTACTTCGGTATCATGTGGCAAAGCCATATCATAGATATTCGAAATAGAACGAAACAGCATATTTTTATCGCCCCCCGGTAAATCATATCGACCAACAGATTCTTGAAAAATCGTGTCGCCAATGATAATAACTTTTTCATCCGGAAAATGATACGCAACACCACCAGGCGTATGCCCAGGCGTTTCAATAACATCCATAAATAAATTTGGTAAAATTTCTGTCCGCGATAAATCCAGCGCAGTTGGACGCACATCATCAATTGTTATTGGTGGCAAATTAAAATAAGCCAGCAAATCATTACCCCATCCAACCAGACGAAAATCGCCATTATGCAAATACCAATTAACATTGTATTTTTTTGCCAGTTTCGGCGCAACAGCAATATGATCTGGATGTCCATGTGTTATATAAATCGCACGCAAATTTAATCCACGTTTTTCTAAATAACTTTCCCAATCGGCCACATTACCCCATGGGTCAAAAATAACACAATCCGTTCCAACAGACACCACCACAGATTGTGTATTATGTGGCGGCATTTGCAGCAAATCAAATTTATTATTTTTTAGTTTTTGTTGCATTTTTAGAATCTTTTTTTGTTACGACTTTCTTTTTCTTGCCGAAAACAATTTCACGAATTTCTTCGCCAGTCAAAGTTTCGCGCTTTAACAATTCGTCAGCTAATTTTTCAACGGTCTTTTTGTTTTTCATCAAATGCTTTGTCGCATCATTATGCGCAATATCCAACCAAGATTTTATTTCACTGTCAACCAATTCGGCCGTTTTTTCAGACGCATTTTCCAACGCGCCACGAACCCCAAATGTACCAACCTGATTAATTGCAGCCAGTCCAACTTTCTTAGACAAACCAGCAGTTGTAATAGAATAGCGCGCCAGACGTGTTGCCATTGCAATATCGCTTTCTGCGCCAGTTGTAATTTTATCTGCCCCAAAGAATATTTCTTCAGCGCTGCGTCCAGCCAACGCAATTGATAAATTTGCACGAACTTCGGCCAACGTCATCGAAACTTTGTCATCAATTGGCAAGTGCTGAACCATACCCAATGCACGACCGCGTGGAATAATGGTCGCTTTGTGAATTGGGTCCGTGACGTCTGCATACATCAAGCTGACAAACGCGTGTCCTGCTTCGTGATATGCGGTTAACTTGATGTCTTCGGGACGCATTTTACGAATTTTGCGTGGCCCCATAATAATTTTGTCGCGCGCTTCTTCTATGTCGTCTGATGTAATTTCTTTGCGACCATTGCGAACAGCGTGCAATGCGGCTTCGTTCAACAGGTTTTCCAAATCTGCACCAGAAAAACCAGTCGTACCACGCGCCAAATCTTGCAAGTTTACATCAGATGCAATTTTGACTTTCTTGGCATACAAATCCAAAATTTCACGACGACCAGACATATCAGGCAGTTCAATATAAACTTGACGATCAAAACGACCAGGACGCAACAACGCAGGATCCAGCATATCAACACGATTTGTCGCACCAATAACAATAATACCTGTATCGTTCGCAAAACCGTCCATTTCAATCAGTAATTGATTCAATGTCTGTTCACGATCTTGGTCGTTATAAGAATGTGTTGAACGTTTTTGACCGATTGCATCTATTTCGTCGATAAATAATATACATGGCGCATTACGTTTTGCCATTTCAAAGATTTCTTTGATTTTTGCAACCCCCAGACCGACAATAATTCCAGAAAAATCAGAACCAGACGCAGCAAAAAACGGAACATCTGCTTCCCCTGCAATTGCACGCGCCAACAGTGTTTTCCCGGTCCCTGGCAACCCTGATAACAAAACGCCACGCGGCACACGCGCACCAAGACTTTTATATTTGTCCTTGTTCTTTAAAAAGTCGACAATTTCATATAATTCTTGTTTTTCAGAATCGATTCCTGCAACGTCCTTGAATGTTGTTTTTGGCTTTCCTGTTGCGATTTTGGTCGGATTTTGGTTAATCAAGCTGCGACCGATACCACCGGCACCACCGCGACGAAAACCACGAACCAACCAGAATATAAACAAAAATGTTAACAACAATGGCGCAATTGTTGCAATTGATTCAAACCAACTTTTTGACGTGTCGATTGTTATCGCTGTACCTGATTCGGATAATTTGGTCAACATTTCTGGGTCGTATGTAATTACCGCAGTATATTTTGTACCGTCTGCCAATTCGCCGCTGGCAAATTCGCCATTAATATTCATTGTCTTGATGTCAGACGCACGTCTTAATACGTCTGAAAACGATAATTCCACAGGACGCGAAGAAGTTGCGCCAATCATTGGCAACTGCGATACGCCACCGTCTTTAAACACAACAACGCCGACGATGATGAACAATACTGCAAACAAAGCCAAAAACATTGATGCCCTGTCGCGCTTTTTAGGGTTAATTTGATTCTTGTTTTGATTTTTTTTGTGCAAGTCTTTTAAGTTTTTCATTTTTCTTCCTGATACTTGTTTTTGCGCCTTCGGGAACAATTAAAATATGATTCTTGAAACGCCGAATCGTACAATGCCCCAAAGTAAATTTACAATCTGATTTTAATTTACTTAGTGCAAACATCAGCGAATTCAAGCGCGGTTGATAATTATCCCCCCCGATTGTTTGTATTAATACACCCAAGCACTTTAAACCAATATCAGGCGGCAGGTCAAATAGAAAAGAATCTGGAAACAGTGCATACCCATCATACAGCACCCCACGAATACGACTGGACACGTCGCAATCCAGCGCACTGCGCGTGCGTGACAGGTTTTCAACCGCCAACAAAATTCTTTCATCTGTTATACCAAGTTTTTCCGATAACAAATGACGATTCTTGCGAATTTTTACACGAGTATAATTTTCGTCGTCGTTCATTTCATCTGTAAAATACTTGATTTTATTCTTGTGGCAATATTCAATCAATTCCGCACGAAATACGTTCAACAGCGGCCGAATAATCTTTACGCCATCACGATATGTTTCTGGTTGTATCGCAGAAAGTCCGGACACACCACTGCCGCGTGCCAAATTCATCAAAAACGTTTCAATTTGATCGTCTGCTTGGTGTGCAATCGCCAGTGCATCAATATTATTGTCTTTGCACCAATCTGTCATAAATTTATAACGCGCATCACGCGCTGCCGCTTCCAGCCCAGATTGCGGTTTATCGCCAGACCAATAAAAAATCTGACAAGGTATATTTAGTTTTTTACACAGATTTTCAACATATTTAGTTTCTGTTTCTGCTGCTGCACGCAATCCATGATTGACATGCAACGCTGTTATATCAATGTTCAGCCCAGCCAACCAATGCAACAAACACACAGAATCAACACCACCACTGACCGCAACAGCCAGACGAGAATCTTGATATTTACGAATAAAATTTAAAAACTTTTCATTCATTGTTTTGTTATTTTATGCTATAATTTATAAAAATAAAGGAAAAAGAAATGGTATCTACATTAAAATCTATTGCTGTTTATTGCGGCCACCAGATGGGAACAGACCCACAGTTCAAACGCGACGCTGCCGCCGTCGGTCGTATGTTGGCAAAAAATGGAATACGTATGGTTTTTGGTGGTGGGGATGTCGGTCTGATGGGAACGGTTGCAACGGCTTGCTTAAAAAATGGTGGCGAAGTAATCGGCGTTTCAACCAATGATGTTATCGCAATGCAAGAACCTGCCCACACAGGAATTGAAGTTCAAGTTGTAGACGGTGTTAACAAACGTAAACAACTGATGTTTGATGAATCAGATGCTTTTATCATCTTGCCAGGCGGTATTGGTACATTAAACGAAGTCACAGATATTTTGACAATGCAACAAATTGGCGAAACCAATAAGCCTGTATTCTTTTTAAATTCGAACGGTTTTTGGAATCCTTTGGCGCGTTTGGTAAAACATATGAAAAAGTTTGGATTTATGGTAAAAGCTGATGTGTACAATACGCAAAGTGCAGACACTGTCACAGAATTGAAAAAGCAGATTTTAAAATATTAAAATTCAAATACTTTGTCGCGTGACGTTGCGCCACGAACAATTTTAATGCTGGTTTTAGGAACTTTATAATGTTCTGCCAGCATTTTTATTACGTCCGCGGTGGCCTTGCCGTCTGTTGGTGCGGTTGTTGTATGAACACGCACGATACCATCGGGTTGAACTTCAACCCGATTTATTTTGGCACGTGGAATAACGCGAACATTAATACGCATTGTGTTTTTTATTCTTTTATTACTATATCTTCAAAGTCTTGTTTCTTTTCGCCAGCGATTATATGAAGATGAAAGTGTGGAACGCTTTGATAAAAGAACGTACCGCGCCCAACATTCGCAATCACATTACACGCATCGTCGCAATTCATTTTTCTGGCAGTTTCTTTCACACAATCCCAAAAGCCAGACTGTTCATCTGTATGCGCATTATGTAAAAAATCAAACATATTTTTGTATTCGCCTTTTGGAATAATCAACACATGCGTGTTTGCCACAGGATTAGCATCGTAAAAAGATAAAGCATATTCATTTTCACAAATCTTGTTTGCAGGAATTTCACCGCGGATTATTTTCGCAAACACATTATTTTTATCGTACATAATTTTACTCCTTTTATCTTTCTGTATAAGAATATAAAAACATTGACTTGAAATCAATATTTTTTAGACTATATCAATAGCACAGGTTTTAAAGTTAAAGGAGATTATATATGTTTAAACCTTTACATAATTATGTTCTGCTGGAAAGAATTGAAGAAGAAAATGTCACAGCAGGCGGAATTATTATCCCAGATAATGCAAAAGAAAAACCTTCACGTGGGCGTGTTATCGCAACAGGTGACGGTGTATATAATGGGGAAAAATTGATACCCCTGACCGTCAAAACAAACGACGTAGTCATGTTCGCGAAATGGGCGTCTTCTGCAAACGAAGTAAAAATCAATGGTCATGATTATGTCTTAATCAAAGAAACGGATATTCTGGGGATTTTGGAATAAGAAAAAGGATTGTAAAAATGGCGAAAGATATTATTTTTGATACAGAAAAAATGGCGGCCGGTGTTGATAAACTGGCAAACGCTGTAAAAATTACTATGGGTCCAAAGGGGCGTACTGTGGTTATTGAAAAATCTTATGGCGCGCCTGTGGCAACCAAAGACGGGGTCACTGTGGCCAAAGCTGTATCACTGAAAGACCCAACCGAAAATATCGGCGCACGTATGGTTCAAGAAGTTGCAAAAAAAGCCGGTGATGACGCAGGTGATGGAACAACAACTGCAACTGTACTGGCACAAAAACTTATTCGCGAAGGTCGTCGTGTTATCGCAGCTGGGATGAACCCAATGGATGTTAAACGCGGTATAGATATGGCGACTGCTGCTGTTATTGCTGATATTGATGCGCATGCGCGCCCTGTTAAAGACAGTGCAGAAATCGCACAAGTTGCAACAATTTCTGCAAACAGCGATTCAGACATCGGCGAAAAAATCGCCAATGCAATGGAACGCGTTGGAAAAGAAGGTGTTATTACCGTTGAAGAAGCAAAGGGACTGGATACGGAAATTGACGTTGTCGAAGGTATGCAATTCGACCAAGGTTTTATGTCACCATACTTTGTGACAAACAGTGAAAAAATGTTGGCAGAATTGGATGGCGCACACATCTTGGTTTCCGAAAAGAAAATTACAGGATTACAGGCTTTGTTGCCAATATTGGAACCTGTTGCACAATCAGGGAAACCACTGTTAATCATCGCAGAAGATATTGAATCCGAAGCATTGGCAACATTGGTGTTAAATCGTCTGCGTGGCGGTTTAAAAGTTTGTGCGGTAAAAGCACCTGGATTTGGTGACAGACGTAAAGAAATGTTAAAAGATATTGCAATTGTGACAGGCGCAACCGTTGTTTCTGACGATATGGGGATGACTTTTGACAACATTACCCCTGCAGTATTGGGCAGCGCAAAAAAAGTCGTTGTCAGCAAAGATTCTACATTGTTGGCACATGGCGGCGGCGACAAGGCTGCAATTGCTGCGCGCGCAGACGAAATTCGCGCCGCGATTCAGACAACAACCAGCGATTACGACCGCGAAAAATTATCTGAAAGATTGGCTAAATTGGTCGGCGGTGTCGCAGTTATCAAAGTCGGCGGAATGACCGAAGTCGAAGTAAAAGAAAAGAAAGACCGTGTCGATGACGCACTGGCCGCGACACGCGCAGCAGTTGCCGAAGGAATCGTTGCAGGTGGCGGTATCGCACTGGTTCGCGCAACACGCGCATTGGAAAAATTAACAGGTGCAAATACCGACCAAAACGTTGGTGTCGACATCGTACGTCGCGCAATCGTTGCGCCTTGCGCGCAAATCGCAGAAAACGCTGGCGTGTCCGGGGAAATCGTTGTTGGCAAAGTTATGGAATCAAACGAATATAACTTTGGATACAATGCCCAAACAGGCGAATATGTTGATATGATGAAGGCTGGTATTATCGACCCTGCCAAGGTGGTCAAAACTGCAATCGCAGCAGCCGCAAGTACAGCAGGGGTAATGCTGACAACTGGGGCTGTTATGACAGAAATTCCAGAAGAAAAAACAAACGCACCACAAATGGGTGGTGGAATGCCCCCGATGATGTAAAAGAACGCCCAATCGGGCGCTCTTTTATTTTATAAAAAATTGTAAAAATCTGTTGGCAACGAAAATTATAATTGCTAGTATCTTCTTGTTATGAGAAAAACATTATTTATTTTATCTTTGATTTTTTTATCGGGAACTGCAAATGCAGAATTCGAAACACGCGCAAAATCTGCGTTTTTGATTGACTTTGATTCTGGGGCCGAGATTGTTGCAAAAAATGCCGATATGTTAATGCCACCCTCTTCTATGATTAAATTGATGACTTTGGCGGTGTTGTTTGACGAAATCAAAGCTGGGAACTTGACGATGGATACGCGGATTACTGTTGGTGAAAACGCGGACTACAATCGACCTGAATGGTATCCTGCCAGCAAAATCTGTTTGGTCACAGGCCAAAACATTACCGTACGCGATTTAATACTGGGGCTGATTGTGTTGTCTGGGGGCGATGCTTCGGTGGTGGTTGCAGAACATCTGGCCGGAACAGAAGCCGCGTTTACAAAAAAGATGACTGATAAAGCGCGCAGTATCGGTATGGAACAATCTTCGTTTGGGAACGCCAGCGGATTACCCGACCCAAATAACATGATGACAAGCCGCGAATTGGCAATGTTGGCACAACATATTATTTCTGAACATCAAGATATTTATCCTTTGTTTGCAACAAAACGTTTTGAATTTAAAGAACACAAAACTGACTGGTGTCGCGAATGGGGACGCACACACACGACAAATTATAACAAATTATTATTTAATATGCGTGGCGCTGATGGCCTGAAAACCGGCCATACAAGCGATGGCGGATATGGTGTAGTTGCCAGCGCCAAAGTCGGTGGTCGCAGATTAATTGGTGTTATAAATGGCTTTAATGGCAAAGGTCACGATGCGCTGGCAAGCGAAATGAAAAAATTATTAGAATATGGATTTGCAAACACAATGGGAAAAACTTTTTTTGCCCCGGGTGATAAAATCACAGAAATACCCGTTTGGTACGGCCGTCAACCAACTGTGACTGCAACCGTTGAAAAGCCTTTTGCAATCACAGTGAATAAAAAAAATGGGCTGTCGGGGGTACGTGTACTGGCGCGATATGACGAACCCTTGGTCGCACCAATCAAAGCGGGCGATAAAATTGGTGAACTGATTGCACAGCAAAATGGACGTGAAATTGCACGCGCACCAATCATCGCAAAAAATAAAGTTTCCAAGATTCAATTCTTTGGGCGCATAATGAAAAATATAAAAGTAATGCTGGGGTTATAAAATGGCACCAAAGAAAAAACAAAATTTAGTATACGATTTTCCACACCCGATGGACAATGAATACTTGGTGGGACACACAGATACACTGAATAATTTTATGAACGCATGGAACCAACGCGATGTGCGACCTATTCATCCTGTGTGGATGCTGGCCGGCCCCAAAGGAATCGGCAAGGCAACTTTGGCATATAAAATTGCTAAAATGGTTTACGGAAATGTCGGTGATTTTTTTATCATAGACCAAGACAGAAATATCGACCAAAACGGCAAACAAAAAACTGACAGCAAAGTCATTTCTGTGCATACTGTACGCGCAATGATTGAAAAAATGCAGATGTCGTCTATGTCTGGGGATTGGCGCGTTGTACTGATTGATTCTGTTGACCAATTAAACAAATCTGCGTCAAATGCAATATTGAAATTATTAGAAGAACCGCCTGCAAAAACACTGTTTTTATTAGTGGTGCATCAATTAGCAAACGTTTTACCAACCGTTCGTTCGCGCGCACGTGTTGAAAAAATGCGACCTTTGAATATATCACAGTTGCGCGAATTGTGCGTTAAATTTATGCCCGAAGACGATATAAATACAGATACTTTACGTTTGTCTAATGGCAGTTTTGGAAATATTGCTGCATTGAAACAATCTGGTGGCGATGTAATTTATTCCGAATTAATTGAATTGCTGCAAAAAAACCACTTGAACAGTGGCGACATAATGGGATTAGCCAAGAAAATTGCTGCGGACCCTGCGTTATACGATATTTTACTGGATGCAGTTGCGCGCTTTGGTTTGGCGGAATTATATCCCGAAACAACACGCGCAATCGCAGATATAAAAAATTTGTATCTGGAACCTGAAATTGCTGTCTTTAAAATTATAATGGAAATAAAAAAATGTTTATAGATACACACTGTCATCTTACCGACAGATATACAGATGGATTAAAAGATGTTTTATTGCGCGCAACGAATGCTGGGGTTGGTGTTATGATTTGCCCAACCGCAGAACCCGGCGATATTCCACACGCAATCGAAATCGCAAATAAATACCCAAATATATTTTGCACAATTGGAATTCATCCTGAATCCGCACCCGTTGACGCAGCAAAACATCTGACAGATGAAGTTCTGAAAAACCCACGCGTTGTTGGGGTGGGTGAAATCGGGCTGGATTATCATTACAGTCCTGAAACAAGAAATGAACAAATCGAAATGTTTGAACAACAGTTGGCAATTGCAAAAAAGCACGCCTTGCCCGTTGCAATTCATACGCGTGATGCAGAATCAGATACTGCGAATATTTTAAACGGTGATGTAGGCGGCGTTATGCATTGTTTTACCAGCTCTTGGGATTTAGCAAAAAAGATGCTGGATCGTGGATTCTTTTTTTCCGCCAGTGGAATTTTGACTTTTAAAAACTCGGCGGAAATTCGCGACACATTTGCAAAAATTCCAACAGATAGAATTGTCATAGAAACAGATGCGCCATATTGTGCACCTGTGCCACACCGCGGCAAAATATGCGAACCATATATGGTCATTGAAACAGCACGCGTATTGGCTGATATTAAAAATTTGCATTTAGACGAATTGGAAACTATACTGGTGGAAAATGTAAAAAAACTATATCCAAAAATACAAATGTAAAATGGTACGAAATATTATAAAATTTGGTCAGGTTTCTGAAAATCGCAAAGCGCGATTCAATTATTCTGTCGAAGACACAATAGAAGCCGGAATATCTTTAACCGGGGCAGAAATTAAATCTGTTCGGTACGGATTGGTGACCATCGTTGATGGATTTGTGCAAAGACGTGGCGACAACTTATTTTTGGCTGGGGTCGAAATTCAAAAGCTGCCAACCGCTGCACGTATTGTGAACTTTGACGAACGCCGCAGTCGTCAGTTGCTGTTACATCGGAATCAAATTAACCGCTTGATTGGAAAATTACAAGAAAAAGGCGCAACAATTGTGCCATTGAAATTGTACTTCAACAATCGTGGGAAATTAAAGGTTCTGCTGGGCATCGGATACGGCAAAAATAAAGTAGATAAACGCGAAACCATCAAACAACGCGAATGGGATAAAAACAAAGCCAGAATTTTAAAAGGCAAATAAAATTCTTTGGTACTTTATCCCCTTGATTTCAAACATTTTTGTACTATCATTACACTTGTAGTTGGGGTTATAAATCGGATATTTAATTATCCATACAGATTTACCCGGAATCTTCCGGGGGGAAAAGGTCGTACAGTCACAGATTCACTTCGGATAAAGAAAATATAATAACATCTTTATTGGCAATGAATTGGGTGACTGTGCATAATAATAACTGTAAAAAAGGATTATAAATGGTAAAAGTAAAAGAAAAAAAGACAACACCCAAAACACCTGGGGTTATCAAGGGTGTAAACAAGCACGAAAATGACGCAAACGACAATAAAGTATACTTTATGGCTTTGGGTGGTTTGGAACATATTGGGCAAAATATGTATCTGTATAAGTACAAGGGCAAATACCTGATCGTCGATTGTGGAATGGGATTCTTGGAAGAAGAAATCGGCGCAGGCGATGTTCAATACTGCGATACGACTTGGTTGGAAAAACGTAAAAAAGATGTTGTTGGCTTTATCATCACACATGGCCACGAAGACCATATCGGCGCATTGAAATATATATGGCCAAAATTCAGAAAACCTATTTACTGCACCAGATTCCCAGCAGAAATTCTGCGTCAAACCTTTGCAGGAATAGAAATGGATTTTAATCCACAAACAGATATTGTCGAATTTGACCACAATGGTGCAACAATTGATTTGTATCCATTCGAAATCGAAACTTTCCACGTGACACACAGTATACCAGAAGCACAGATGTTAATTATAAAAACTGGGGCTGGCAAAATTTTACATACTGGCGACTGGACGTTTAACGATGACATTCCAATCGAAGCACCAACAAACTTTGCACGCTTGGCAGAAATTGGTTCTGACCCGAAATTATTGGCTTGTATGTGCGATTCTACAAATTCTTCACGACAAACGAAACAAGTGACAGAAACACAGGTGCGCGATACTTTGACCGAAATTATGAAAAATGCCCCTGGGCGCGTAATTGTGACTGGGTATTCGCGCAGTTTAGCACGCATTAAAATGTTCGCTGAGGCCGCACGAAACGCAGGTCGCGTTGCTGCAATCAAAGAACGCAGCAATCCAAATCCTGTGCCATACGTCGGATTACCAGAATTTCGCGAAATGGGAATCAAATTGGGGTACTTGAATAAAGACGACGTATATACTCACAATGAAATCAAGGATTTGCCCGCTGAAAAGCAAGCGATTTTCTTGACAGGTTCCCAAGGCGAAAAATTCGCAATGCTGACACGTCTGTGCCATGGGCAAGTCAAAGAAATGAAATTGCAACCAACCGACACTGTGATTTTCAGCGCAATTATTATACCAGGACGCGAACAAGACGTATCAAACCTGTATAATAAATTGGCACGTATGGGTATAAAAACACATACTATATTCGATACCGATAATCTGCACGCCAGTGGTCACGCTGGTCGCCCAGAATTAGAACGCTTTTATGACATTGTACACCCACAGGTCTCTGTGCCAATGCATGGCGACTATATCAATGAAATGTTGAACGGAAAAATGGCAATGGAACGCGGTGGCGCAAAACATATGATAGTCGCACATAACGGCGAAATGATTGCACTGACTGACGGCGAAGCGCCGTATGTCGCAGAAACAATCGATACCAGCTATGTTGTTATGGAAGGCGAAACAGAACGCAACGCAAACGACCAAGTGTACAAAAACCGTAAAAAAATCGCTTCAAATGGCGCAGTCTTTGTGACATTGCCTGTTGACAAGCGCGGATTTTTAAAAGGCGTACCAGAAGTTTCAAGCGCAGGCGTATTTGAAACCGATGAAACAGGATTTATGAAACGTCAAATCCAAATAGAAATTGCAAAGGCAATTGACAGATTAACAAAAACTGAACGCAAAGACCGTAATAACTTGGTTCGAACAACGCAAATCGCATCAAACAAAGTTATACGCGCTTCATTGGGAAGTGACAAAAAACCACAATACAGCGTTCACTTTATCCAGAAATAAAAAAAAATCGCCCAAATGGGCGATTTTTAAAATTCAAAACGCAAACCCAGCATAATATTTGCATATATTAAATTTTCTGCGTCAAAAAATTCACGATGTTTGGTGGCATCTTCATTGCTTAATTCCCATTTTACACGTGGGATATAGGTAATGCGTGCACCAAAATCAAAAAACATCGTTTCTGTAAGACCATATGACACACCAAGCGCAAACACACCTGCGACATTTGATGTACTGTGTTCAGATTTATAAAATTCAATCGCCCCATCAACAATTTCGCCATATTGCGCCAATTCGCCTTGGTAAGACATATCACCATAAGGGTCAGATAAATTCAAAACAGTTTTTGTGTCCGCATACCCCAAACCAAAACCAATATATGGAATCGCAGTCAACAAAGGTTTTTGTAAACCCGAATAAAAATCATAAAACGCCATAACGCTGATAACATCAGTGGATATTTCCGAATTAACAGAACTGCTTTCCAATGCCAATACGTCGCCATAAAGCACGCCATCATGTATAGTGACATCGCCACTGAACATCGGCGAAGCATTATAATCGCTTTTTGTTATATGATCCCACCCCGCTTCAAAACGCCATTGTGGTTTGTTTGGCACAGTCCAACCAATACTGGCACCAGCCGCAAACGAAAACGTATTCAAATCTTTGTCTGCTGGCAAATCAGACCATTCAATTATGCCGGCAAATTCCCAATCGGTACATCCATTTTGTTCGCAATACCCAGCTGTTTCAATTTCGCCATTTGGTCCAACAAACAAGCCAGTAGCCAAACCGCCAACTTTGTTTTTTATGCCGCCGAACCCCAGTGATGCACCGCCACGAACAGACAAAACAAACCTTGAACCATCATCTTGGTACCAACCATCACCAACATAAACACCCGAATACTGCCAATCAGCAGCCGCAGGCAACGCCAACAAACAAGATATTATCGGCAAAATATATAGATTTCTTTTTCTCATAGTTAATATTATATCACAAAAACAACCACGATAAAAATAAAATCTGCCGAATGGCAGATTTTTGTTTATTTTTTCTTGGATTTTTTTCTGACAGGTCCAGATTTCTTTGCGGACACAGTTTTTTTTGCCGGTTCTTTTTTGTATTCTTGGTATAATGCTTGGATGCAAGTGTAAACCAACAATGCAGAAACCGCCGTTATCAAGCCAGCAATCAGTCCATCAGAAAATACAGCAAACAACAAAACAGAAACAGCCAACACGACCGTATACCCCAAGTTCTTTGCCAAAACATTTAATATTTTTTCGAACATCATTCCCTTCCTTGTTATGGTTGTACGTATTTATTATAAATATTTTTTTCATCGTGCGCCACGAAAAAATGTCGCAAAATGCGACATTTTATAAAACGACATAGCCGCCTATGCGTGCAGTTTTTGGAATCGGCCCAAAAGACGAACGCGGCGTCACATAAATATTGCCTGTGACCGTAAAATCGCCACAAAATTGTAATAACCCAAGATCACGCAAGAACAAATTCCCATTTATCTTTACATCGCATGGCAATGTGTATTTGTGCATATTTTGCAAAAATACATTTCCATTAACTTGCGATTGATTTTGCAACAGTTTGCCTGCCCCACGACTGTCAATTATTAAATCGCCTGAAAATTTGTTTCCTTGCTTCGCACTTTGACGTTTAACAATTTTAACTTCGGACTTTTTTACAGGAGCTATATTTAAAACTTTTTTTGCAGGCTTGTTGTTAATATACGTTGCAGGAACAGACTGTTCAACAATCGGCGCCGGCGCAACAATTACAACCGAACGTTTGCCACACTTTGTAAAATCCAATATTAACATTGTAAATAACACAATTATCGCAACCAACAGCGCAGTATTTAATAACCCAATTAAGTTTATGCCGCAAATCCATTTCCAAAACGCACGACATATTTTTGCCAACATACGAAAAGGCCAACTTATAATACGCCAAACACGCGACCAAAAACCAATACGTTTATAAGTTTTTCTTGTTTGATTCTTTTTAATGTTTCTTTTTTTATTATTTGCCATTTTTTATCCTTGGTATTTTAAACACAACATTAAACAAAAAGTCATTTTTGTCAAGCGTTTTTGTTAATTTATTATTCTTTTGATTTTTGTATACTTACGAATTATCCTTGTAAACATACGAAATGAATAAACTGCGATTATTTTTTGTATTGTTTTTGGGTGGATGTACCGCCAATTGGGTTGTACCGCCCTGTTTTATACAACAAGATATTAAGACAGATGGTTTTATACTTAGAACATATCAAAAAAATACAAGCCCAAATTCCGCAGTGCATATATATATCGAAGGCGACGGACACGCATTTGATGCAGCAGGACTGCCGACGAACAACCCGACCCCACGCAGTCATTTTGTACGACAATTGGCCGCTAATGACACTGCGCCAAACGTTGCGTATATTGCCCGACCATGCCAGTATGTTATGTCTGATGATTGCAGCGTTGATGATTGGACCATCGGTCGCTTTTCGGAAAAAGCTGTAAATTCTGTTCGGGATGCCATAAAACAAATTGCTGGGGGACGTCCAATTGTTTTAATTGGCTATTCGGGTGGCGCTTTGATTTCTGGTCTGATAATTAATGAAAACCCAGACATAAATATACAAAAATGGATTACTGTCGCAGGGGTTTTAAACCATAAAGATTGGACTGAATATTTCAACGACAATCCTTTGACAAAATCAAAGAACCTGAACACATTGCCGCAAATTCTGCAAACACACTATGTCGCAGAACACGACAAAGTTGTTCCAATTACGCTGTCAAAAAAATGGCTTGCAGAAAAAGATATGATTATTATAAAAAACGCAAGCCACAACAAATTCGGCAACTTTAAAATATAATCCAATGGTTGACAAATAGATTTGTTGTACTATAATATCTAGTATGAATGATATAAATATCTTGCCTATTTTCAATCAAGCAGCCCCAGGTATTTGGGACAATTTTATGCGTATCAGAAGCGCAGCTATGGAAGAAGTCTATAATTATACTTTGGGCGAAAAAGATTTTGATATTGGATTAGAAGAATTTTATTTCCATTGGAACAACACGCCTTGTGTTTTTGCGTTTGGCGCATATGACGGCGATAAAATGGTTGGCTGTATTAATGGCCACGCAAAAAACAGAATTGCCGAAGTATCTCATCTGTACGTGATGCCCGAATATCATAACAAGCGCATCGGCCGACGTTTGCTGACGGCGGCAGAATCTGCAATGTCAACAAACGCGCAATTTATTAAGCTTGATGCATTAACCAAGGCGTACAAGTTTTATCAGCATATGGGGTACACTTCGCCTGCGAACACAAGCGAATTTATAAAACCGATAAAAGACGCTGGCAAATGTTCTGCGACGCCTGTTTTCTTTTGCAATAAAAAACTGGCTGAAAAATGCACAGATATTATCACACAAAATAACAGCGATTTTAAATTCAGCCAAAATCACATCAATAAAACACACAAACCTTTGTTTGTATACCGCGATATAAACCAAGAAATCAAAGCATTCAGTATCGCTGATGAAAATCTGACAACGTTTGCAAACAAACCAGACCCAGACAACTGGGTAAAACAAACAATAGAAAGAAAAGCTTTTGATTTTTGGCTAAGAACAAAAGATAAATCTAAATAAAAATCCCGATTTTCGGGATTTTTTATTATTCTGTCACAGGACTTTGTTCAGGCGCAGTTGCAGTACCCCCCTGTTGATGAACGATTTCTTGACGTAAATCACTTTGCGCATTTTGCGGCGCAGTATTTGATGCAATCAATGCCAATATTGCGCACAGCACAAAAAAGATTGTCGCCAACCATGCAGTCGCACGTGTTAAAAAATTCCCAGCCGCCGCGCCAGTTAACGCGCCACCAAACATAGACGCCGCAGCCGAACCAGACATACCCGACCCTTCTGATTTTTGTAATAAAATCAAGCCAATCATCATAACTGCGACAATAATTAACAAAACTAACAAAATTGAAAACATTTTTTTTCCTTATATCTTTTATTATGTGTACAATGTTAATCTGCGAAACCCGAATTTGCAAGCTTTTTCATCAGTTCTTGCGCAGCATTTACACTGGCCGCTTTTTTTGAAGTCCCCGTACCTGTTGCGCTTTGCCCCATTGCGGTGACCAAAACCCGAAAAACAGGATTGTGTGATGCGCCAGTCGCTTCAAAATATTCATACACAGGCAAATTGCCAGAATCATATTGCTGGACAAATTCTTGCAATGCGGTTTTAGGGTCTTTGGGGGCAACAATATCCGCCGCAGCCAAATCACGCCAAATATTCACAACAACATCGCGCGCAACATCAAAACCAGAATCAAGATAAACTGCGCCCAACAATGCTTCGGTCGCGTTTGCCAATATGTGCGCGACCCGGCCTGCTGTCATATGCCCATGACGAACATACCGGTCCAGCCCCAATCGCCCTGCAACCGACGCCAACGTTTCCGTAGAAACCAAAACCGCATGTCGACGCGCCAATTCGCCTTCGCTTTCATTCGGATACATATTATACAACAAATCGGCAACACTTAACCCCAACACGCGGTCACCGATAAATTCTAAACGTTCATTATTACTGTCAGCATTAACGCCACTTTGAGTCAATGCCAAATCTAACAAAGACCTGTCTTTGAAAATATATCCCAGTTCTTTCATCTTAGTTCACACCCATTCCAAATCTGTCCCAACGCATTTTATTGCCCCATGACCATACCGCAAGCATCGGCGCATAGTAATTATGCGAATACCAAATAAACCATACTTTACCAAGAACATTATCGCGCGAAACAAAACTGACATCGCCACGACTGTCATTGCTGTTATCACGATTGTCCCCCATAAAGAACAAGTGATCTTCAGGCACCGTAAATTCAGGCGTATTATCCAATGGCGCAGTATCTGTATATTCAATTATGCTGTGCGAAACGCCATTTGGTAAAACTTCGGTGTATTCCGTCACATTAAAGACACCACATGCCCCAGCGTATAAATCACAAAAATTGTCAGGCTTGTATTCAATTGTATAATTAAAATCAGCCGGCTTGTTATCAACCCAGATTTTATCACCTTGGATGGACATTGTGTCACGATGATACCCAACGCTGCGCATAGACTTGGGCAAAGTTGCGACAACATACGGACGTGCATCTTTGCGTTCAACCATTTTTCCATTTATATACAGACGGCCGTCAATCATCTGAATCTTGTCGCCAGGCAGACCAATCAAACGCTTGACATAATCTTGGGACTGATTAACAGGATTGCGAAAGACAATCACATCGCCAACCTGGGGTTCTGATGCCCAAAAACGCCCACGCCACAAATTCCACGAACCAAACGGAAAAGAATATCTGGAATAACCGTATGCCCATTTTTCTACAAAAATATGATCGCCAACATGCAAAGTCGGTATCATCGAACCAGATGGTATATTAAACGGTTCAAGTAAAAAACTGCGAAAAACAATTGCGATTAACGCACCATAAAAAATAGTATTAAACCATTCACGTGCAATATTTTTATTCTTGGCTGGCATAATAAATCCTTTGGTTTATGGGTCTATATTATAACTTGCACAATTTTAATTCAAGTTATAAAATGCATCATTATGATATCTTTGAATTCGATTATTTTTAATGGTATGGATGCAACGCCAATTGATGTCCAAGTACAATTGTCATCAGGGCTGTCAAAACCTGAATTTAATATTATTGGATTGGCAGACCGCGCCGTCAAAGAATCCGCAGAACGCATACGAAACGTATTGGCGGCATTGAATTTATCTTTACCACCCAAGCGATTGACCGTAAATCTGTCGCCTGCGGACGTGGAAAAAAGCGGTTCTCACTTTGACTTGCCGATACTGTGCGGAATTTTATGCGCAATTGGTGTATTGCCGGAATCAGAAATGGAAAAATATGTGATTTTGGGCGAAGTCGGTCTGAATGGCGCAATTGTAAAAACAGATGCCGTTTTACCGGCCAGCGTATGGGCCAACGGACATAATCTTGGGATAATTTGCCCTGGCGACCAAGGCGCCGAAGCACGATGGGCTGGACACACGAACATATTGGCACCGTTTCATGTTGTACAACTGATAAACCATTTCAAAGGTACCCAAACATTACCTTTACCAGAATTACTGGCCCCGGAATCGAAAACTAATTCTGGGTTGGATATGGCCGAAGTTCATGGACAACAAGCTGCAAAACGCGCTTTAGAAATTGCAGCAGCTGGTGGTCAT